>DASZXE010000431.1:0-7221 GCA_035546475.1 Kofleriaceae bacterium | reverse complement strand
GTGGGCCCCGTGCTGCTGCCGTCGGCGCGCGCCACCGCCGGCGTCGCCGCCACCCAGCCGATCGCCAGCCACGCGAGCGCGCGCTCAGGCCGCATCGATCTCGCCGATGAACCGCTTCATCAGGCCGTCGATCATCAGGTTGCGGTCGGCGAGCGGCAGCTTGCCGTCGCGCCAGCCGCGCTGCGCCTCGCGGTAGCTCTTCTCCGCGTCGGCGATCAGCACCTTGTACTTCTGCACCTTGGCGAGGATGTCCTTCTGGTTGCGGATGAAGTACGCGATCATCGACGCGCCGGCGGCGAGCGTCAGCACCGCGCCGAGCGGGCCGCCGATCGCGTAGCGCAGGCCGATGCGCAAGGCGAGCACCGCCGCCGCGCCGATCGCGACCTTCTTCGTGCCGGTGCCGTCGACGACCGAGTCCTTGGCGAGCGCGAACGCGGTCTGCCCGCTGGCGATCAGGAGCGCGATGAAGTTCCCGCGCCGCGACGTCCAGCCGCGGTCGTAGTACTCGCGGATCGCCTGCTTGAGGAAGGCGTCGAAGTCGCCGTAGATGCCGGCGTCGTCCGCGACGCGGCCGGGGGCGGTCGACGTGCCTTCTGCCATCGACCGAGCATAGCACTTCCGGCCGCCCCGGCTCCGAGGGCCGCGTTGACCCGCCTGCACGGATCGCTCACATTCCTGGGCATGCTCCATCCTCGACGAGCAGCCGCGGCGCTCGCGACGCTCCTGGTCGCGCTGCTGCTCTCGGTGGCGCCCGCCCGCGCCGACCTCGGGTCGGGACGCGACAAGCTGACCGCCGGCGACTACAAGGAGGCGATCGCGCTGCTCGACAAGGTGAGCGGCAAGGACCGCCCGGCGGCCCGCCTGCTCCTCGTCCAGGCGCTGCTCGCCACCGGCGACCACCCGGCCGCCGAGGCCGCCGCCCGCGGCGTCGCCGGCGATCCGGATCCGAAGGTCGCCGCCGACGGCAAGGTCGCGCTCGCCGAGGTGCTGCGCACGACCGGCCGCCTCGACGAGGCGCGCAAGCTGCTCGAGCCGCTGGTCGCCGCCCAGCCCGATCACCTGCGGGCGCGCCGCATGCTGGCGCTCGTCCTCACCGACGTCGGCGAGCGCGACGCCGCCCACGCGCTGTGGAAGAAGACGATCGACACCTACGACGCCGGCAAGTTCGACCTCCACGATCCCGAGGAGCTGTTCGCGCTCGCCGAGGCCGCGCGCAACGTCAGCCAGTTCCAGCTCGCCAACGACTCGTACAACGAGATCGCGAAGCTCGCGCCGAAGCAGCTCGAGGCGCAGGTGCAGTGGGGCTACCTGTTCCTGCAGAAGTACGCGTCGGAGCTGTCGGAGCAGACGTTCGACGAGATCCTGCAGGTCAACCCGAACGACCCCGACGCCCACGCCGGCATGGCGGAGGCGGTGCTCGAGAGCCGCTACGACCTCGCCACCGCCCAGCACCACCTCGACCTCGCGCTGCAGGTCAACCCGCGCCACGAGCGCGCGCTGCTCACCCGCGCGCTGATCGCGATCGATCAGAGCCAGTGGGACGAAGCCAACCGCTCGATCGACACCGTCCTCACGATCGATCCGTCGTCGACGGAGGCGTTCGCGCTGCGCGGCGCGATCGACTACCTGCGCGACGACACCGCCGGCTACGACGCCGCCCGCGCCAGGGCGTTCGCGGTCAACAAGGCGTACGCCGAGTTCTACCGGATCGTCGCCCGCTCGGCGGAGCGCGAGCACCGCTACCAGGACGCCATCGACCTGTCGAAGCAGGCGGTCGCGATGCGCCCCGACTTCTGGGAGGCGATGAGCGACGCCGGCCTCGGCTACCTGCGGCTCGGCCAGGAGAAGGAGGGCATCGACCTCCTCAAGAAGGCGTTCACCGGCGACCGCTACAACGTGCGGACCAAGAACACGCTCGACCTGTTCGAGGAGACGATCCCGAAGGAGTACGTCTTCTCGTCGTCGAAGTCGTTCAAGTTCCGCTACCACAAGGACGAGGAGAAGCTGCTGTCGCGCTACATCGAGCCGATGATGGAGCGCGCGTTCGCCGACATGGTCGCGCGCTACCACTTCACGCCGAAGACGCCGATCATCGTCGAGCTCTACCAGGACAGCACCGACTACAGCGTGCGCACGGTCGGCCTGCCCAACCTCGACGCGCTCGCGGTCACCTTCGGCCAGGTGATCACCGCGATGTCGCCGTCGAACGGCAACATCAACTGGGGCATGGTGCTGTGGCACGAGCTCGGCCACGTCTTCGCGATCCAGCTCTCGAAGCAGCGGGTGCCGCGCTGGTTCACCGAGGGGCTGTCCGAGTACGAGACGCTGCGGGCCAACCCGGCGTGGCGGCGCGAGAACGACACCGACCTCGCCGCCGCGCTCGACGAGGGCACCCTGCCGTCGGTCACCACGATCAACTACGAGTTCGTGCAGCCCGACCCGCAGCGGGTGGTGGTCGCCTACTTCCAGGCGTCGGTGATGATCGAGTACCTGGTCGACGCCTACGGCTTCGACAAGATCGTGGCGGCGCTGAAGCTGTTCGGCGCCGGCAAGGAGACGCCGGAGGTGATCACTGCGATCACCGGCCGCACGACCGCGCAGTTCGACGACGACTTCAAGGCGTTCCTCCGCAAGCGGCTGGCGCCGTACAAGGGAACGTTCCGGCTGCCGTCGCAGGGCGTCGACGACACGACCGCGCTCGAGATCGCGGTGAGCGCGAAGCCGAACGACGTGCTGACCCGCTCGCGGCTGGCGGTCGGCTACTACTACGCCGGCGACGCCGACAAGGCGGCCGAGGCGGCGAAGGCGACGCTCGACCTCGACCCCGACGATCCGTGGTCGAACTACGTGATGGCCGCCGTCGAGATGCGCGGGCAGTTCTTCGACCTGGCGCGCGAGCGCCTCGAGAAGATGATCGCCCACGGCCACGACAGCTTCGACATCCGCATCCAGCTCGCGCAGATCGCGCAGGCGGGCGGCAAGGTGAACGAGATGATCGGCCACCTGTGCGCGGCGAAGCGGCTCGACCCCGAGCGCAGCATGCCGTACGCGATGCTCGCCGAGGCCTACAAGGACGCGGGCGAGACCGACAAGTACCTCGTCGAGACCGAGCACTACACGATGCTCGAGCAGATGCAGGTCGGGCCGCTGAAGGAGCTCGTCGACGAGTACGAGAAGCGCAAGGACTGGGCGAAGGTGAAGACGTACGGCGAGATGGCGCTCGACATCTTCCCGAGCGACGCCGACCTGCTGATGACGCTCGGCAAGGCGTACCTCGGCCTCGGCGATCCCGACCGCGCGCTCTACAGCTACGACTCGGCGCTGGTCGTCGATCCGCCGATGCGGCGCCCGGCGCTCGCCCACATCGGCCGGACGCGCGCATACCTGGCCAAGGGCGACAAGAAGGCGGCGAAGGCGGCGCTCGAGCTCGCGGCCAGGACCGAGCCGGCGCACGTCGAGGTCATCGAGCTGGAGAAGCAGCTCCCGTAGCGTGCTAGCGTCGGCGCATGAGGCCCGGGGGACGTGCGCTGATGCTTGCCGCCGTCGCGCTCGCTGCGTGCGGCGGAGACGACGGCGCGGGGACGGTCGACGCGCCGGCCGCGATCGACGCGCCGGGGCTCGACGCCGGGATCGACGCGGCGAACGCCTGCTCGCACCAGCCGTGCTCGATCCTCCCGCAGTGCGGCTGCGAGCAGACGCCGTCGACGCCGGTGTGCGATCTCGACTTCGACATGCCGGCCGGCGCGGCGACGAAGTGCCGGGCCGACATGTTCGGCGGCACCGAGGGCACCACCTGCTCGCGGGCGACGACCTGCGCGGCGGAGTACGTCTGCGTCGGCCGCTGCCGGCACTACTGCGACGACGACAGCGACTGCGCCGGGCCGGGCGGGCTGTGCATCCAGCCGCTCGAGTTCGACGGCGCGCCGCTGCCGGGCATCAAGCTGTGCACGACGTCGTGCGCGCCGTCGTCGACGACGAACCCGCTGTGCCCGACCGGCTGGGGCTGCCACCTGTACCGCGAGGACAGCGGCGACCGGCGCTACTTCAGCGAGTGCGAGCCCGCGCCGGCGACCGGCGGCGACCTCGGGGACGCCTGCCAGGTCAGCAAGGACTGCCAGGCCGGCCTCGACTGCTTCAACGACGGCAGCGGCATGGGCCTGCGCTGCACGGCGAACTGCCTGTGTCCGGGCGGCGACTGCAGCGCGGGTGTGTGCCCGGCGGGCGCGGGCACCTGCCACGGCTACACGACGCCGGCGACGCTCGGCACCGCCACCTACGGCCGCTGTTACCTGTAGGATCGGCGCATGCGCAGCGTGTCCTCGATGGTGTCGTGCGTGATCGCTGCCGGGGCGCTCGCGGGCCTGGGCGCGTGCGGCTCGTCGTCGGACGGCGACTGCGCCGACGACCAGGTGCAGGTCGTCTACCTCGGCGGCAGCCGCGACGGCGAGACCGTCTGCAAGCCCATCCCGGCCGCCTGCGGCGCGACCGCCTCGTGCGGCGTGCAGGCCTGCGAGGCCGCGATGTACGACTACTGCGACTCGCCGTACCTGGGCGTCGGCTGCTCCGACACCTTCCCGCCGCCGATCATCAGTTGCAACCCGTAGCCCGGCGCCCGCGCTACTGGCCCCAGGTCGTCGGCGCGTCGGTCATGGTGAACTCGATGCGCGACGCGGACAGGAGCTGGGCGTGGTGGAGCTCGGGGCGGTCGAGCGCCACGCCGTCGACGGTGACGGCCGAGACGTAGCGGCGCTCGCTCGACGCGCCGTCGGCGACGATCAGCAGCTCGTGGCCGGCGCCGGGGACGGCGATCCGCGCCTGATCGAAGATCGGTGCGCTCACGATGTACCGATCGGTCCCGGCGATCGGGTACAGGCCGAGCGAGGCGAAGACGTACCAGGCGCCGAGCGTGCCGCCGTCGTCGTTGCCGGCGACGCCGTCGGGCTGGTCGCTGTAGATCGTGTCGATGATCCAGCGCGACCACTCCTGCGCGAGGTCGGGGCGGCCGAGCTGCGCGAAGAGGAACGCCGCGTTCAGGTCCGGCTCGTTGCCGTGCCAGTAGTACGGCCGCGGGAACGACGCCGCCGACGGGTCGCTCGTCTCCCAGTCGGTGCGCGCGTTGCCGAAGAACGTCTGGAGCTTGGCGACCGCGGCGTCGCGGCCGCCGAGCAGCTCCGCCAGCCCGTCGGGATCGTGGATGCCGGCCATCCACAGCGAGTGCCACGCATTGGCCTCGGCGTAGTCGTCGCTCATCTGCAGCGGATCGAAGCTGGCCGCCGGCGGGAAGGTGCCGTCGGGGTGCCGCGCGCGCAGGAAGCCGACCGCCGGATCGAAGAGCATCCGCCAGCCATGGCTGCGCGTGCGCAACGCGTCGGCGTCGGCGGGGTCGCCCATCACGTCGGCGAGGCTGGCGAGCGCGACATCGTCGTGGGCGTACTCGGTCGTGTGGCTGACCGAGCGGCCGATCGTCGACGGCACGTAGCCGTACTGCATGTACGGCTCGACGGCATCGCGGCCACCGCGGCCGGTCGGCGGCGTGGTCGGCGACAGCGCCGCGTCGCGCAGCAGCGGCCACGCCTGGTCGGCGCCGTCCATCAGACCCTTGGTCGCCGCGTCGGCGACGACGACGTCGCAGCTCGCGCCGAGCATGGTGCCGCTCTCGCCGTTGGCGATCGGCCACCGCGGGCAGCCGCCCAGCGCGCCCGCCATCGTCGCGAGCGACCGCGTCGACGCCCGCGCGTCGTCGGGGGCCAGCCACGCGTAGAGCGGGTGCACGGTGCGATAGGTGTCCCACAGCGAGAAGTCGGACATCTGCCGGTAGTCGGCGGCGGTCGTCGGCGCCGCCTGGCCGTGGAGCTGGTAGGTGCCGTCGGCGTCGGCGATCACCGTCGGCATCAGGAAGGCGTGATAGAGGCTCGTGTAGAAGGTGCGCCGCTCGGCCTCGGTGCCGCCGGTCACCTCGACGACGCCGGTGCGCGAGCGCCAGGCCTCGGCGGCGGCCGCCGCGGTGGCCTCGACGTCCCAGCTCGGCAGCTCGGCGGCCAGGTTCGCATCGGCGCCCGCCGCCGACACCATCGAGACCGCGAGCTGCAGCTCGACCGGCTGGCCACCGTCGAGCTCGAGCGCGGCGCCGACGCCGGTGCCGTTCGCGTCGGCCGCGTCGCCGATCGCCTCGGTCGCCGCGCCGCCGCCGGTCCAGGTCCAGGCGTGCGTCCACGTCCCGCGGGTGCGCGCGCTGATCCACAGCTCGTGGCCGCCGAAGTGGCCGGTCATGCCGCCGCTGTGGTGGAGGTGGGCGCGCAGCGTGTGGGTCGCCTCGTCGAGGTGGAGCTGCACGTCGGTGATGGTGCCGCCCTCGAGCGTCTTGCCCAGGTCGACGACCAGCGTCAGCTTGCCGCCGCCGTCGACGGTGTAGACGTGGTGGGCGCCGTGCGTCGTCGCGGTCAGGTCGACGTGGATGCCGCCGTCGAGGGCGACCTGGTAGCGGCCGGCCGCCGCGTGCTCGTCGGCCTTCGCGAACTTCGCCGCGTAGGCGACGACGCCGGTGTGCGCGGGGTCGAAGGCCCTGGTCGGCATCACGGAGACGATGCCGAAGTCGGCGACGCCGGCGCCGTGCAGGTGCAGGTGACTGAAGCCCTGGATCGTGTCGTCGCCGGCCCAGTAGCCCGAGTAGTGCTGGAACGCGATCGTGCCGAGCGGCCCCGACGTGTCGGGCCCGACCTTGACGAGCCCGTGCGGCACCGCGGCGCCGACGAAGCAGGAGCCGTACGAGTAGCCAAGCCCGCCGGTGCCGATGGTCGGGTCGATGAGCGGGATCGGATCCGTCACCTCCGGCAGCGGCGCCGCCGCGTCATCCCCACCGCACGCCGCCGCCAGGAGGGTCGCCACGGTTCCCGCGAGCAGTCGCAGCGCACGCACGCCCGCATCCTACACGCCGCCCCCCTCCCCGTCGCACCGATCTCGCCCCGCCCCTGACCCCGCCTTCGCCTGCGCCACCCGTCCTCCTTCGCCTTGGGCCGCGAGAGCTTGGGGGCCTCCCGCGCAAGATACCCACGCCGGCCGCGAGAGCTTCGCCGCCACCGCTGTGATGGGCCGGCGTATGGGATCCGAATGGGGTCACCGAATCGGATCACGCGCGGGTCGGCGAATCGGATCACGCGCGGGTCGGCGAATCGGATCATCCGGATTGCGCTGATCGCGGTCGCCGCCCTGGTCGTGGCGCCG
>DASZXE010000430.1:0-10067 GCA_035546475.1 Kofleriaceae bacterium | reverse complement strand
TCGCCGGCCCGCCGCCCACGCCGGCCGCCGCCCGCGAGCAGGCCACCTCCGTCCTCCGCGCGCTCATGTCGTCGCCGTCTCCGCGGGTCGCGCGCGAGGCCGCCACCGCGCTCGCGCGCACGTGCGACAAGGGCGCCCTCGATACGCTGAACCACGCGCTCTCCGACGATCCGAGCGCGATCGCCAAGGTCGACGTCGCGCGCACGATGGCCGCCTGCGGCGACGAGCGCGGCAAGAGCGCGCTCCGCTCGGCGCTGGCCGGCGGCCGCCGCGACGTCCACGCCGAGGCAGCGCGCATGCTCGCCGAGCTCGGCGACCCCGCCGGCCTCGCCGCCCTCGTCGAGCTCGGCGTGCCGAAGATGTTCCGGGTCAGCGCCGGCGAGCTGCTCGCCCTCAACAAGCACCCGCGCGGCATGGCCCAGCTCGAGGCGGCCTTCAAGGACAGCAAGGCCACCGCCGACGAGCGCCTGCGCGCCGCCATCGCGATGACCGCCGCCGGCGACAAGACGCACCTCGCCGAGACCGAGGCCGCCCTCGAGCGCCTCGACTTCCGCCCCGAGGCCGCGCAGGCGCTCGCCCGCATCGGCGACGCCAGCGCGAAGCCGCACCTGATCGCCGGCCTCGCGCTGCCGTCCCTGCGCGTGCCGTCGGCCCAGGGCCTGCGCCGCATCGATCACGACCTCGACCCGACCCCGTACCTCGCCCCGCTGGTCACCGCGCTCACGCAGGATCCCGAGGTCGCGCGCGCCTCGGCCGCCGAGGCGATCCTCGTCCTCACCGGCCCGCTCGCCGACGCGGAGCGCCCGTGAGTCGCCGCGACCTGCGCCTGTTCTACCTCTTCCGGATGCTGGCGGCGGTGACGTTGTGGTCGCCGATCTTCACCTTCTTCCAGGAGCACCGCGGCCTCGACTTCCGCGACCGCATGCTGCTCGGCGGCCTGTTCAGCTTCGTCGTGCTGCTGGTCGACGTGCCGACCGGCGCGCTCGCCGATCGGGTCGGCCGCAAGGTGTCATTGCAGCTCGGGGCACTGACCATGATGGTCTCGTGCCTCTTTGCCTACTTCTTCAGTCGCGATCTGCCCAGCTTCATGGTCAGCGAGACGCTGGCGGCACTGGCACTCTCGCTCTGCTCGGGCGCCGACTCCGCCTATCTCTACGATCTGCTCCGCCGCCACGGCGTCGCCCACGAGTACGGCCACCGCGAGAGCATCGCGTCCGCCTGGCAGCAGGCCGGCGCCGCGATCGCCAGCGCCGCCGGCGGCCTCGTCGCCTACTACGGCAACGTCGCGGCGCCGTACCTGGCGACCGCCGGCATCTCGATCATCGCGTTCGCCGTCGCGTCGCTGCTCCACGAGGACAAGCCGCTCACCGTGTCGATGCGCATCCAGGTGGTGCCGCACGCGGCGATGCGCGGCTGGGCGCGCCTGATGAAGCGCTCGCTGTCGGAGCTGGTCCACAACCCGCGGCTCGCCTGGCTGATCGGCTACTCGGCCGTCATCTTCACGCTCCTGCGCGCGGCGCAGTACCTCTACCAGCCCTACTTCCAGTCGCACGACTTCGACTACCGCCAGATCGGCTTCATCTTCGCCGGCGTGTCGGTGCTGGCGACGATCATCGCCCACCACGCCTGGCGCCTGCGCCGCTGGTTCGGCGACGAGCCGCTCCTGTGGGTGCTGCTCGCCAGCCTCGCGGTGTCGTTCATCGTGCTGGTGCCGGTGCACGGCCCCGTGATCCTCGTCCTCCTCGGCGTCAACGCCGCCGCCAACGGCCTCAGCTCGCCGCTGGTGAAGCCGCTCCTCAACAACGAGATCAGCGACTCGAGCCGCCGTGCCACCATCCTCTCCGTCGAGAACATCGCGCGGCGCGGCCTGACCGGCATCTTCATCCCGATCGCCGGCTTCACCGACGCGCGCGTCGCGATGTACGTCGCCGGCGGGCTCGGCCTCACCGGCCTCGCGGTGCTCGCGCTCCACCGCCAGCACTTCGCGCGCGGCGCCGCGGCGACGGCGGCGGCGGCCGAGCGCCGCTCAGCCCCGCGACCGGTCGCCGCGCCGCCGCTCGAACACCAGTAGCTCGCCGAGGTACGCGTGCTCGCGCACGCCGCACGGCCTCATGCCGATGCGCTCGATGACGCGCAGCGACGCGACGTGCCACGGGAAGGTCGTCGCCGTCACCGCCGCGATGCCGTCCTGCGCGAGCGCCCACTCGACGCACGCCGCCGTGCCCTCGGTGGCGTAGCCGTGCCGCTGTGAGCCCTCCTCGACGCCGTAGCCGACCTCGGCGATGCCGTCGGCCGGCCGGCCGTGGAAGACCACCGAGCCGAGCACCCGACGCGGCCTCGTCCGCGAGATGAGCAGCGTGTCGCCCCACAGCCGCGTCGCCGGATCGGCGCGCACCGCCTCGATCGACGCCGAGAACGCGCGCCAGACCAGGTCCGGCCCCGGCCACGCCTCCGGCAGCGCCGCCTCGCAGACCGCCTCGGCCGCCGCCCGGTCGCCCGCGAGCACCGCCTCGACGAACGCGAGGTCGATCGGCCACAGCTCGAGGCGCGGGGTGGTCAGCGCCGGCATGCGTGGGATGGTAGCCTTTCTGGTTCCCATGCACCTGTCGGTCTTCGACATCTTCAAGATCGGCATCGGCCCGTCGAGCTCGCACACCGTCGGCCCGATGCGCGCCGCCCGCCGCTTCGCCGAGCACCTGGTGCAGACCGGGGTCGCCGCCACGGTGGCGTCGGTGAAGGTCGAGCTGTTCGGCAGCCTCGGGTTCACCGGCAAGGGCCACGGCAGCGACACCGCGGTGCTGCTCGGCCTCGAGGGCGAGGAGCCCGAGACCGTCGACGTCGACGGCGTCGCCGCGCGGATCGCCGACATCGTGCGGCGCGGCCAGGTGCGGCTGTGCGGCGCCCACCCGGTCGAGCTGGTGCCGGCGACCGCGATCGTCTTCCACCGCCGCGAGCGGCTGCCGCTGCACTCGAACGGGATGCGCTTCACCGCGCGCGCCGCCGGCGGCAGCGTCGTGGTCGAGAAGGTCTACTACTCGGTGGGCGGCGGCTTCGTCGTCGGCGCCGACGGCGCGCCGATCGGCGGCGGCAGCGTCGCGCCGGCGCCGGTGCCGTACCCGTTCGAGACCGGGGCGGAGCTGCTCGAGCGCTGCCGCGAGTCGGGGCTGTCGATCGCGACGCTCGTGATGGCGAACGAGCGCGTGCAGCGCAGCGAGGAGGAGATCCGCGACGGCGTGCTGCGGATCTGGCAGGCGATGGAGGCGTCGATCCGGCGCGGCTGCGAGCGCGAGGGGATCCTGCCGGGCGGCCTCAAGGTGCGGCGGCGCGCGGCGGCGCTGCACCGCAAGCTGCGCTCGGATCCGCGCGGCGCCGGCGACCCGCTGGTGATCATGGACTGGGTCAACCTGTTCGCGCTGGCCGTGAACGAGGAGAACGCGGCGGGCGGCCGCGTGGTGACCGCGCCGACCAACGGCGCCGCCGGCATCATCCCCGCGGTCGGCGCCTACTACCGGCGGTTCGTGCCGAACGCCGACGACGAGGGGACGCTGCGCTACCTGCTGACCAGCGCGGCGATCGCCTTCCTCTACAAGAAGAACGCGTCGATCTCGGGCGCGGAGGTCGGCTGCCAGGGCGAGGTCGGCGTCGCCTGCTCGATGGCGGCCGGCGGGCTGACCGAGGCGCTCGGCGGCACGCCGGCGCAGGTCGAGAACGCCGCGGAGATCGGCATGGAGCACAACCTCGGGCTCACCTGCGATCCGATCGGCGGCCTCGTGCAGGTGCCGTGCATCGAGCGCAACGCGATGGGCGCGATCAAGGCGATCAACGCCGCGCGGCTCGCGCTGCAGGGCGACGGCAGCCACAAGGTCAGCCTCGACAAGGTCATCCGCACGATGCGCGACACCGGCGCCGACATGTCGAGCAAGTACAAGGAGACCGCGCGCGGCGGCCTGGCGGTGAACATCATCGAGTGCTGACCGGCCCGATCGCGGGGGCGCGGCCGGGGCTTGACGACGTGTCACGATGTGATACACATGTGTCACGGGCATGGCGCGGAAGAGCGAGAGCGACGAACCGGAGCTGAAGGAGCGGGTGCTGCACACGCGGGTGCCCGAGCGGCTGGAGGCGGAGCTGCGCGAGCGCGCGGCGGCGCTCGGCATCTCGGTGTCGAACCTGGTGCGCAACGTCCTGGATCACACGTTCGGCCTCGTCGAGGACGTGGTCGCCGACGGCCACGCGGTCGCGCGGGCGGCGAGGGGAGGGCGGGGCGCGGGGCCGGCCGCCGCCAAGCCCAGGGCGGCCGCCGCGATCGGCGACGTCCTCGGCTGGCAGCCGATCATCCTGGGCAAGAACGCGGTCTGCGCCCGCTGCAACGCGATCCTGCCGCGCGGGCGCGATGCCGCGGTCGGCGTCGGCACCGAGCTCGTCATCTGTCCGCCGTGCCTGGAGGAGCTGCGCGCATGAGCACCGAGCAACCATCGTCGTCGCCACCACCGCCGCCGCCGGGAGGCGACCTCGCCGCCGCCGCGCGCGAGCTCGCCCGCGCGCTCGCGGGCCTCGCCCGGCCGCTGCGCGACACCGCCGCGCAGACGGCGCGGCTCGTCCAGCACGTCGGCGTCCGCCTCGACGCGTTCACCGTCGACCTCGCCCGCGATCTCGGCGCCGTGTCGCGCGACGCGCAGGCGCTGGTGAACGCCACCCGCGATCAGGCGGGGCTCGTCGGCCGGGCCACCCCGCGCGCGACCCGCCTCGCGACCGCGGCCGCCGGGATCCTGGCGCGCCACCGCTGGCTGCGCGTGCGGGCCGCCGCCCGCGGCGCCGCCGGCCTGTCCGCCGACGATCACCGCGCGCTCGCCCGCAAGGTCGTCGCCGTCGCCGCGGAGCTGCGCGGCGGCGTCGCCAAGGTCGGCCAGCTCGCGTCGTGCCGGCCCGATCTGGTCGGCCCGGTCTGGGCCGCCGAGCTGGCGGCGCTGCAGGACGAGGTGCCGCCGGTCGACGCCGCCGCGATCCGCGCGCGAATCGAGGCCGAGCTCGGCCGCCCGATCGCGGAGGTGTTCGCCGAGCTCGACGACCAGCCGCTCGCCGCCGCGTCGCTCGCGCAGGTCCACGCGGCGCGGCTCCTCGACGGGACGCCGGTCGTCGTCAAGGTGCAGGTCCCCGGCATCGAGGACGTCATCGCCGCCGACGTCGCCGCGCTCACCGCGCTCGCCGGCGCGGTCGGCGACGTCCCCGGCATGGACGTGCCGACGCTGACCGCCGAGCTGTCGCGCGCGCTCGCCGCCGAGCTCGACTACCGCGCAGAGGCGGCGATGCTCGAGCGGTTCGCCGCCGCCGAGGCCCACGGCGGCGCGCAGGTCCCGCGGCCGATCGCCGCCGCCTCGTCGGGCCGCGTGCTGACGATGACCCGCCTCGACGGCGAGCGGCTCACCGCCTGCCTCGAGCGCCTCGAGCCGGCCGCCCGCGATCGCGTGCTGGCCGAGCTGGTCGGCGAGGTCGCCGCCCAGGTCCTCCGCCGCGGCCTCGTCCACGCCGATCCGCACCCGGGCAACTTCCTCGTCACCGCCGGCGGACACCTCGCGCTGGTCGACTTCGGCTGCGTGCTCGAGCTCGACGCCCGCGAGCGCGCCGCCTACGCGCGGCTGGTGCTCGCGATCGCGTCGGGCGATCGCGCGGCGGTCGTCGCGCGGCTCGCCGACGCCGGCTTCGCCGCCGCCGAGCCGGAGCGCCTCGCCACGCTCGCCGCCAGCATGGTCGCCGCGCTGACGCCGGGCACGTCGGCGGCCGAGCTCGACTGGCAGGGCGCGTTCGCCGAGCAGGTCGGCCAGGCGCGCACGCTCGGCGGGCTGGTCATCCCGCGCTCCTTCGTCCTCCTCGGTCGCGTGCTCGCGGCGATCGCCGGGCTGCTCGCCCGCTATCGCCCGGCGATCCACGTCCACGCGCTCGTCGCGCCCCACCTCGTCGCCGCCGCCGCCCAGCCGCCGCCGGGCGCGTAGGCGCAGGTCGAGGCCGGTTCGGCGGCCCGCGACGCCGCGATTGACACGCCAGGCCCGCCCGCGCAGACTGCGCGGATCTCATGGCCAGGACGACACCAGACCGCGCGCGCGCCGCTGACCCCGCGGACCGGGGCGAGCGCGGCGGCCAGGCGATCTACTTCGTGTCGCTCGGCTGCCCGAAGAACCGCGTCGACACCGAGGTGATGCTCGGCCAGGTCCAGGCCGCCGGCCACCGCCTGGTCGACGCGCCCGAGGCCGCCGACGTGCTGGTCGTCAACACCTGCGCGTTCATCGACACCGCCAAGGCCGAGAGCATCAACACCATCCTCGAGCTCGCCGAGCACAAGAAGACGGCGGCCCGCAAGCTGGTGGTCACCGGCTGCCTCGCCCAGCGCTACGCCGACGAGATCGCCGCCGAGATCCCGGAGATCGACCACCTGCTCGGCTCGAGCGACTTCCCGGCGATCGCGAAGGTGCTCGCCCCCGCGCCCGCGCCCGCCGGCGCCAGGGCGCGCGCCCGCAAGAAGGCGCTGCCGGTCATCCAGGTCAGCGAGCGCCCCGCCTACATCTACGATCACGAGGCGCCGCGCGTCCGCATCGGCGCCCGCCACACCGCCTACGTGAAGATCGCCGAGGGCTGCGATCGGCCGTGCGCGTTCTGCATCATCCCGAAGCTGCGCGGCGCCCAGCGCAGCCGGCCGATCGACGACATCGCGCTCGAGGTCGAGCGGCTCGCGGCCGAGGGCGTCCTTGAGATCTGCCTCATCGCGCAGGACCTGACCCGCTACGGCTGGGACCTCGACGGCCGGCCGACGCTCGCCCAGCTCCTCCGCCGCATCGCGCGCACGCCCGGCCTGCGCTGGATCCGGCTGCACTACACGTTCCCGTCGGCGTTCACCGACGAGCTGATCGACACCATCGCCGACGAGCCGGCGATCGCGAACTACGTCGACGTGCCGCTCCAGCACATCGACGACGCCATGCTCAAGATCATGCGGCGCGGCCACTCGGCGCGCGTCACCCGCGAGCTGGTCGAGCGCCTGCGCGCGCGCATCCCCGGCGTCGTCCTGCGGTCGACGTTCATCGTCGGCCACCCGGGCGAGACGCCGGAGATGTTCGCGGCGCTGCGCGACTTCCTCGCCGACGCCGAGCTCGATCGGGTCGGCGTCTTCCCCTACTCGATCGAGCCGGGGACGGTGTCGGCGATGCTGCCGCACCGGGTGCCGACCGAGGTCGCCGACGCGCGCGCGGCCGAGCTGCTCGAGCTGCAGCGCGCGATCAGCGCCCGCAAGCTCGGCGCGCTGGTCGGCCGCGACCTCGACGTCCTCGTCGAGCGCGTCTCCGACGAGAGCGACCTGCTCTACGAGGGGCGCTTCTACGGCCAGGCGCCGGAGATCGACGGCACGATCTTCCTGACCGACGCCCCCGGCGGCGCGGCGGCCCCGCTCGGGCGCTTCGCGACGGCGCGCGTGACCCAGGCCGGCGACCACGACCTCGTCGCGACCCTCGAGCCGGCCTGACCCGGACCTCTGCGCCTTCCGTGCGCCGTCCGCGCGGCGCGCGGCTCGCGGCTCGCGGCCGGCTGAACGGCGCCGCCGCGGGTGATTCCCGCGCCCCGCGCCCGCGCCAGCGTCAGCCTCCCCGGCGATACTCGGCTCGATGGCCGCCCGTCCTCCGCCGCGGACGCCGCCGGTGCCGACCGGTCCGCTCAAGCCGCCGGTCCGCTGGCTCCTGACCCCCGACGTCCTCGGCTACGCGAAGCAGTCGATCCTCCACGCCTTCTACCGCGGCGAGCTCGACCCGCGCGACTGGATGCGGATCGAGGACGGCCACGTCCACGTCGAGGACGCCAGCCCCGGCGCCGGCCACGAGCGCGCGCTCGGCGCCGCCCCGGTCGTCGCGCCGGCGTCCGGCGAGCTGTGGTTCGACTACGCCGCCGACACCGGCGACGGCGGCGTCCCGATGTACACGATCGCGTACCTCTGCCAGGCGAACCTCGCGGTCGCCGCCAGCGCCGGCCTCGAGCCCGCCGCGCTGATCGGCCGCCCGGTCGAGGTCCCGCCGGCCGGCCCCGGCGATCCGGCCGCGTTCGCGCTGCCGCGCGGCCAGTTCCTCTTCCTCGGCGGCGACACCGCCTACCACGTCGCCAACGAGGAGACGATCGCCGCCCGCGTGCAGGTGCCGTTCACGCGCGCCGCCGGCGACCTCGAGCGCGTGCAGCCCGGCCACGTGCCGCGCCGCCTCTACGGCCTGCCCGGCAACCACGACTACTACGATCAGCTCATCGGCTTCGGCCGCATGTTCCGCAACCCGGTCACCGTCGAGGGCTTCCCCGGCCCCGGCGGCCGCCTGCCGCACCTCACGATCCCGAACCTGACGCGCGTGCAGGAGGCGTCGTACCTCGCGATCCAGCTCCCGTGGGACTGGCAGCTCTGGGGCCTCGACGTCAACGCGTGGCTCGACGCGCGCCAGGAGTGGTACTTCCACTCGCTGCCGCAGCCGCGCAAGCTGATCGTCGCGACCCCGTCGCCGCCGATCGTGCACCACGCGGTCGCGATCGAGAAGCCACACCGCGACGCCTTCGTCCGCCTCGACCTCGCCCCGCTCTACGACGGCGGCCAGCCGGCGCCCGGCACCTGCCGCCTCGACATCTCCGGCGACACCCACCACTACGCGCGCTACGAGCCGGAGCGGCCGGAGGTCCCCGAGACCGCGCCGGTCGGCCTCGGCAAGGTCGCGGTCCCGGCCCGGCGCGCCGCGGCGCCGTACCTCGCGGTCGTCTCCGGCGGCGGCGGCGCGTTCCACCACCCGAGCTTCGTCCACCACAGCACGATCGAGCCGCAGGCCTCGTACCCGACCGAGGACGTCTCGCGCCGCGCGATCGCCGCCCGCCTGTTCAACCCGCTGCAGCTCCTGAACGGCGGCCTCATCTGGATCATCCCGTTCCTCCTCGCCGCGTTCCTCGGCACCGGCGCGACGCGGAGCGCCGGCCCCGCGTGGGTCGGCGATCACCTGCTCGCGTGGCTCGGGTTCACGCACGAGCGGCCGTGGGGCGGCGGCGCCGCGCGGCCGATCGTCGCCAGCTCGCCCGCCGAGCTGGTCGCGTCGCTGCGCTACCTCGCGTTCGGCGCCGGCGCGCTGGTGCTCTTCTTCCTCGCGTTGAAGATGAAGGGCATCCGCTTCAGCGCGGCCCAGCGCCGCACGCCGGGGATCCTCGATCGCACGCTCGGCTCGCCCGAGGATCCGCCGCGCCGGCTGATCGCCACCGTGCTCGTCCTGATCGGCATCATCCTGCCGTTCACGTCGCCGTTCTTCATCCGCTCGCCGCTCGCCGACGCGCTTTGGTTCGACGCGTGGTGGCTGGCGATCATCGTCTTCGCGGTGGCGACCAGCGTCGGCCTCGGCGTCGTCGGCGGCGAGAAGCACGGGACGCTCGGCCGGGTCGCCTTCGTCTGGCTCGGGCTCGTCCACGGCGTCGTGCAGGTGCTGACGCCGTTCGTCGTCTGCCGGGTGGCGCTCGGCGCGTGGTGGCTGGCGCCCGCGATGCTCGCCGTGATCGGCGCCGGCGCCTTCGCCGGCTGGCTGGCGATGACGCGCGCCGCCGGCCCGATCACGCTCGGCCTCATCGCGTTCGGCGCCTGGCTGGCGGCGATGGCGCTCGTCCTCGTCGGCGCGCGCGGCCACGCGGTCTACCCGGTCGGCACCGGCCAGTGGCTGCTGCTGCTGCTCGTCGGCGCGGTGGTGACGATCACGGCCAGCATCGTCCACCTCGGCTGGTACCTGGCGATCGCGGCGGCCGGCGGCGGCCACTCGAACGAGGTCGGCGGGGCCGCGCGGCTCATCGACTACAAGGAGTTCATCCGCTTCCGGCTGACGCCCGACCGGCTCACCGGCTACGTCATCGCCTGCGATCACCCGCACGACGACCCGTCGGCGCTGCGGCCGTACATCGTCGACGTCTTCGAGCTCGGCCCGGCGCCGTAGCCCGGCGGCGGGTGACGCGCGTGGACCGTCGCCCCGCGCGGAGGGCCCCGCCGGCGCGCGTCGACGGGACCGGCTCGCCGGCGGCGCGGGTCC
>DASZXE010000429.1:0-3710 GCA_035546475.1 Kofleriaceae bacterium | reverse complement strand
GTCGACGGCGGACCTGACGCCGCTCACGCCGCCGTGAGCTCGCCCTCGGCTCGCCCTCGGCGGCACCCGGGCCCGGTCACGCCGCCGCGGCGCCGGCGCGTGGCAGCGTCACGGTGAAGACCGTGCCGGTCTCCTCCGACGACGCGACCTCGATCGAGCCGCCGTGGGCGCGGGCGATCTGGTCGGCGATGTAGAGGCCGAGGCCGAGGCCGCCGCCCGCCGAGGTCCGCTCGCGGCCGCGGAACGGCTCGAACAGGTGCGGCAGGCGCTCGCGCGGGATCGCCCCGTGGTTGTGGACCTCGACCACGATGTCGCGCTCGCGGGCGACCAGCCGCGTCGTGATGCGCGTGCCCGGCGTGCCGTGGACGATCGCGTTGCCGATCAGGTTCGAGAAGAGCTGGTTCAGGCGCTCGCGGTCGCCGGTGATCGCGCAGCGCGTGGCGCCCTCGAGCACCAGCGGGCGATCGTCGTGGATCGCGCGCAGCTCGTCGATCGTGCGCTCGAGCAGGCCGTGCAGCTCGACCTCGACCGGGTGGCGGACCACGCCGATGCCGCCGCCGAGCCGCATGCGCGTGAGGTCGAGCAGCTCGTTGATCATCGCCTGCATGCGCTGGCCGGAGCTGCGCATGCGGCGCAGCACGCGCTGGTGGCGCTCGTCGGTGACCTCGCCGGCGAGGAAGTCGACGCCGACCTGGAACGAGTTGAGCGGGTTGCGCAGATCGTGGCCGAGGATGCCGACGAAGACCTCGTTGAGCTGCAGCGCGGCGGCGAGCTGCCGGCGCTGGCTGGCCAGCTCGAGGAAGACGTCGACCTTGCTCTTGAGGACGTGCGGCTCGAGCGGCTTGAACAGGAAGTCGACCGCGCCGGAGTCGTAGCCGCGGAACACGCGCTGCGGATCGCGGGTGCCGGCGGTGACGAAGATGATCGGCACGTGCTTGGTCCGCTCGGTGCCGCGCATCAGCTCGGCGAGCTCGAAGCCGTCCATCTCCGGCATCTGGACGTCGAGGAGCGCGAGGGCGACGTCGTGGGTGAGCAGCAGCTCGAGCGCCTGCGCGCCGGAGCGAGCCTGGAGGATGCGCAGGCCGTCGCGGCGGAGGAGCGCCTCCAGCACGATCAGGTTCTCGGGGACGTCGTCGACGAGCAGCAGCTCGAGCGGTTCGGGGTTCACGGCAGGGCCCTTTCGCGCGAGGACAGCGCGGCCAGGTGGGAGGCGATGTCGCGCGCGTCGAGGGCGCGCGCCGACGGGACCGCGGCGCGGCCGGCATCGGGCATGGTGGTGTAGTCGGCGTCGGCCTGCACGATCGCCGCGCCGCCGGCGGCCGCGATCCGCGCGAGCCCGTGGGCGCCGTCGGCGCTGGCGCCCGACAGGAGCACCGCCGCCAGCCGGGAGCCGAACGCGTCGGCGGCCGATTCGAACAGCACGTCGATCGACGGCCGCGAGAAGTGGACCGGCCCGTCGATCGACAGGGACAGCGAGCCGCCGCGCTCGACGAGCAGGTGGTAGTCGGGCGGCGCGACGTAGATCGTGCCCGGGCGGAGCGGCTCCTTGTCGGCGGCCTCGCGGGTCGGCCGGCCGCGCACCGCCGAGCCGATCAGCGCCGGCAGCATGTTCGGGTAGCGCGGGTGCAGGTGGATCACGACGACGATCGGCGCGGTCGTCGCCGCCGGCAGCGCCCCCGCGATCGCCAGCAGCGGCTCGAGCGCGCCGGCGGAGCCGCCGATCACGATCGCGGCGAGGCCGTCCTGGGCTTCGGGCGTGTCCACGTCACAGCCTCTGGTAGATGCGGGCGTCGGGGACCAGCTCGACGAACTCGTCGGCGAGCGTGGTGAAGCGCAGGGTCTCCTTGACCGCGAGGCCGAGGAAGCCCTTGTGGCAGAGCGAGTCGCGCAGGAGCCGCAGCGCCCGCTCCTGCAGCTCCTTCTCGAAGTAGATGAGCACGTTGCGGCACGAGGCGAGCTGCACCTCGGCGAACACCGTGTCGGTGGCGAGGCTGTGGTCGGAGAAGACGATCGCCTGCTTGAGGCGCCGCTGCATGACCGCGCCGCCGTAGCCGGCCTCGTAGTAGTCGGCGAGCGACCCGCGGCCGCCGGCGGCCAGGTAGTTCGCGGAGAAGCGCGGGATGCGCTCGGCGTCGTAGACGCCGGCCTGGGCGATGCGGAGGCTCTCCGGGTTGATGTCGGTCGCGTAGATGAGCGTGCGGTCGAGCAGCCCCTCCTCGGCGAGCAGGATCGCGAACGCGTACGCCTCCTCGCCCGTCGAGCAGCCGGCGACCCACAGCTTCAGCGCGGCGTAGGTCTGCAGGTACGGCACCACCACCTCGCGGATCGCGCGGAAGTAGATCGGGTCGCGGAACATGTCGCTCACCTGCACGGTGAGGAAGCCGAGCAGCTCGCTGAACAGGCGCGGCTCGCGCAGCACCCGCTCCTGCAGGCGCGAGATCGTGCCGCACTGGAAGTGGGCGAGCGCCGCGGTGATGCGCCGGCGCAGCGACGCCTCCGAGTACGCGCGGAAGTCGTAGTGGTACTTGCGGTAGATCGCGTCGAGCAGGAGCCCGAGCTCGAGGTCGGCGACGTCGCTCATCGCCGGATCCAGACCCGCGCGAGCGACAGGAGCTTGTCGACGTCGAGCGGCTTGGCGATGTAGTCGTTGGCGCCGGCGGCGAGGCAGCGCTCGCGGTCGTCGGCCATCGCCTTGGCGGTGAGCGCGATGATCGGCAGCTTGCCGAAGCGCGGGTCGGCGCGCAGCCGGCGCGTCGCCTCGAGCCCGTCCATCTCCGGCATCATGATGTCCATCAGCACCAGGTCGACGTCGGGGTGGGCGTCGAGGTGCTCGAGCGCCTCGCGGCCGTTGCGGGCGATGCCGACCTTGGCGCCGCGCGGCTCGAGCACGGCGGTGAGCGCGAAGACGTTGCGGACGTCGTCCTCGACGACGAGCACGTGCTTGCCCTCGAAGGCCGCGTCGCGGTTGCGGGCGTCGCGCAGCATCCGCTGGCGCTCGGGCGGCAGGTCGGCCTCGACCTGGTGGAGGAACAGCGTCACCTCGTCGAGCAGGCGCTCGGGCGAGCGGGCGCCCTTGATGATGATCGACCGGCTGAAGCGCTCGAGCTCGTGGACCTGGTCGGGCGAGAGCTGGCGGCCGGTGTAGACGATCACCGGCGGGAAGCTGGCGCGGTCGCCCTGCGCCATGTCGGCGAGCAGCTCGAGGCCGCTGCGGTCGGGCAGCGACAGGTCGAGCACCATGCAGTCGAACGTCGTCGAGCGCAGCCGGTCGAGCGCCTCGGCGCTGGTGCCGGCGGTGGTGACCTGGACGTCCTCGGTCGACAGCAGGCGCGCCGTGCCGTCCCGCAGCGCGGCGTCGTCCTCGACGACCAGCACCCGCCGCAGCTTGCGGGTGAACTTCGCCTCCAGCCGGCGGATCGCGTCGACGAGCTGCTCGCGGGCGACCGGCTTGAGCGCGTAGCCGGCCGCGCCCATCTCGAGCGCGGTGCGGGCGTGGTCGTGCGCCGACACGATGTGGACCGGCAGGTGGCGCGTGCGCGGGTCGCGCTTGAGGAGGTCGAGCACCGCGAGGCCGGAGCGGTCGGGCAGGCCGAGGTCGAGGACGATCGCGCTCGGCACCAGGCGGGCGGCGAGCGCGAGGCCGTCCTCGCCGGTGGACGCCACCGCGGCGAGGAAGTCGAGCTCGTGGGCGAGGTCGTACAGCACGCGGG
>DASZXE010000428.1:0-2153 GCA_035546475.1 Kofleriaceae bacterium | reverse complement strand
GGTCGTCGGCGGCCTCGCGCTCATCGGCATCGGCGTGCGGATCCTCGTCCAGCACCTGTCGGCGTGAGCGCGCCGCCGCGGCGGCGGGCGCCCGCCGTGGTAGATGACCGCACGATGACGACCCGGCCGGCGCGCGCGCTCGACACCTTCCCCAACCCGCGGATGGGGCGCGACTACCAGATCCACTTCGACTGCCCCGAGTTCACCTGCCTCTGTCCGATCACCGGACAGCCTGACTTCGCGACGATCACGATCGAGTACGTCCCGGAGCGGCTGTGCGTCGAGCTGAAGTCGCTCAAGCTCTACCTGTGGAGCTACCGCGACGAGGGCGCGTTCCACGAGGCGGTGGTCAACCAGATCTGCGACGACGTCGTCGGCGCGATCGCGCCGCGCCGGGTGACGGTGACCGGCAAGTTCTGGGTGCGCGGCGGCATCACCACGACCGTGACGGTCACCCACGCGGCCCCCGCCGCCGCGCCCACCGGCTGAGTCACGGCACGAGCTGCTCGAGGAACGCGATGCCGTCGGCCCGGTGGTCGATGAGGCCGATCGCGAGCCGCGCGGTGCGGCGGGCCATCACCGGCCCGTGGGCGACGATGCGGGCGAGCGCGCGGCTGGCCGCCTCGCGGCCGGCGTCGGTGCGCGCCAGCATGATGAAGCCGGCGGTGGCCGCCAGGCGGCTCATCGCGTCGCGCTCGGCGCTGGTCAAGAGGTGCGCGAGCTGCTCCGGCGAGTTGATCGTCGCGTAGGCCGCCCCCAGCGAGGCCAGCATTGCGACCCGCACGTCGTGCGACGTGTCGGCGAGCAGCGGCGCCAGCAGCTTGACCGCCAGCGGCGCGTCGCGCTCGACGAGGCCGATCGCCGCCGCCGCCGCCTGGGCGCGCTCGCCCTCGGCGCGCGACGCCAGCGCGCGCCCGAGCCGCTCCGCGACCGCCTCCTTGGGCGCGACCTTCGCGACGGTCGTGAGCGCGAGCTGGCGCAGCTCGGGATCGGGATCGCGGACCGCCAGCGCGAGCGCGCGGTCGAGCGCTGCCGGCTCGAGCTTGTCCTTGGCGCCGTCGAGGCGGTCGAGCACCGCGCGCCGCACCGCCGGATCGGCGTCGGCGAGCCCCGCCGACACGGTCGCCGCCGCGCGCACGCCGGTCTCGAGCGCGGCGTCGACCGCCTGCACGCGGACGAGCGGCGAGCCGTCGCCGATCGCGGCCGCGATCAGATCGTCGGGGCCGATCACCTGGCCCGCGCGCAGGAGCGCCAGCTTCTCCGCCTCGTCGGCGCGGGCGAAGGCGCGCACCATCGCCGGCGCGGCGGCGCCCGGCGCGTCGGGGCCGAGCGCGCCGATCGCGTGGATCGCGACCAGCCGGACGTCGCGGTCGCCGTCGTCGAGGAGCGCGACCAGCGCGTCGGCGACGCCGCCGGAGACCTTGCCGCCGCGGCCCGCCGCCAGCGCGACCACCCGCGCGGCCTCGGCGCGGATCGTCGGGTCGACGTCCTTCATCAGCCGCATCGCGATGGCGAGGCCGTTCTTGGCGGCGTCGGGCGCGTCGGCGACGCAGCGCATGACGAGGCGGCGCACGTCGGGCGCCGGATCGTCGGTGATCTTCATGAGCTGCCGGCGCGCCTCCGGGTTCCCCTGGTCGGCGGCGTGGCAGAGGCCGGCGGTGCCGATCGGGTGGAGGTCCGGGTCCTCGGGCGTGCGCGCGGCGTTGACGAGGAAGTTCATGATCGGGCCCGGCCGATCGCGCGCCATGTCGGCGAACACCTGCGCGGCCTCGCGGCGCGCCTTGCCCTTGCGCTTCCAGAGCTGGGCGATGCCGTCGACGGCGACCGGCACCGACGCGCCGGCGGCGGCGGTCCACATCATGCCGCGGGCGGCGCCGACGCCGATCTCGAGCTTCTCGAACTTGATGAGGTGGAGCAGCGGCTCCTGCGCGGGGCGGCCGAGGTGGCCGTAGCCCTCGGCCGCGGCGGCCCGCACCTCGACCGCCTCGTCGTCGAGCAGGTGATCGAGCGCGGCGCGCGCGGCGTCGGCGTTCGCGGCGGTGCCGGCCAGCTCGCCCCACGCGAGGGCGAGGCCGATCCGCAGTGCGCGGCTGTTGCGCTCGCCGCCGAGCCGCACGACCTCGGTCTTCGCCTCGGCGGGCGCCAGCCGCGCG
>DASZXE010000427.1:0-12591 GCA_035546475.1 Kofleriaceae bacterium | reverse complement strand
GAGGCCCCAGCCGGCGAGGCCGAGCGCCGCGAACGACGCGCGGGTCGCGAGCGTGCCGGCGTGCGGGCCGCCGGCGAGCCGCCACGCGAGCACTGCGACGACGACCTGGCCGGCGAGGAGCGCGGCGAGGGTCGCGAGGGCGCGCGGCGCGCGCGTGCGCCGGCGCGAGCTCACCAGCCCGGCGGCCGGATAGACGACGGCGGTCGCCGACGCCTCCGTCCAGAGCCACAGCGCCGCCGTGGAGGTGAGCACGCGCGGATGTTGGACGCCGACCTGATCGGCGTCAAGGAGCCGCGCCCCCAACGGGTTGTAACAACCTTGACCCAGGCGGGCCCGCGCGGTAACGCGGGCCATGGCCTACGATGTCGATCGCGCGCTCGCGGAGCTGCTCCGCGGCCGGGTCCGAGCCGAGGGCTGGACGTGGCTGGAGCAGGAGCTCGGGTGGCTCGCCGAGGGCCAGGGCGATCTCGCCGTCGCGTTCGCGTCGGCGGGACGCCACGTGGGCCGCGGCGGCCTCGACGTCCCCGGCGCGACGGTGACCACCGCGGCGGGCGAGACGATCCCGCTCGCGGCCTGGCGTGTCGACGACGTCGCGCGGGTGCGGCTCCTGCTCGCGGCCGCGCGCCACGCGCCCACGACCGCGCTCGAGCGCGCGCGCGAGCTCTACTTCGGCGGCGACGCGCGCGAGCGGGCCGGCGCGCTGCGGGCGCTGTCGCTGCTGCCCGGCGCCGACGACGATCCGGTCGCGCTGCCGGCGGTGCTCGACGCGCTGCGCACCAACCAGGGCGAGATCTTCGAGGCGGCGATCCTCGACAACCCGTACGCGTCGCGCCACCTGCCCCAGCTCGAGTGGCGCAAGGCTGCGCTGAAGGCGCTCTTCCTCGGCTGGTCGATCCGGCGCGTCGCGCGGCTCGAGCAGCGCGCCGACGCCGAGCTGGCGCAGAGCCTCGTCGACCTCGCCGCCGAGCGCGAGGCGGCGAACCGCGTCGTGTCGCCCGACACCTGGCCGCTCGCGGCGAAGTACCCGCCGCCCGGGCTGGTCGGCAAGCTGGTCGGCTACCTCGAGCACTCGAACCGCGACCACCGGCTGGCGGCCGCGCAGGCGCTGGCGCTGCTCGCGCCGAACGATCCGCGCGTCGTCCCGTTCGTCCTCGACCGCGCCGACCGCGAGCCCGACGCCGCGGTGCGCGACGTCCTCCGCACCGTGAAGGCCTGACCATGCGCATCTTCGAGCCCCACGCCCACATGTTCTCGCGCATCACCGACGACTACGAGCTGATGTCGCTGGTCGGCGTGGAGGCGATCCTCGAGCCGGCGTTCTGGCTCGGCCAGCCGCGCACCCACGTCGGGACGTTCCTCGACTACTTCGACACCCTGCTCGGCTGGGAGCGGTACCGCGCCGCGCAGTACGGCATCCACCACTTCTGCTCGATCGCCTTGAATCCCAAGGAAGCCAACGACGACCGGGTCAACCGCGGCGTCCTCGACGCGATGCCGCGCTACCTGGCGAAGGACGGCGTGCTCGCCGTCGGCGAGATCGGCTACGACGACATGACCGAGCGCGAGGACCGCTTCTTCGCCGAGCAGCTCGAGCTCGCACGCAAGCACGGCCTGCCCGCGCTCATCCACACGCCGCACCGGGACAAGAAGAAGGGCGTGCAGCGGACGCTCGACCTCATCAAGGACGTCGGCTTCCCGTACGAGCGGGCGCTGGTCGACCACAACAATGAGGAGACGGTCGGCATGTGCGCCGACACCGGCTGCTACATGGGCTTCTCGATCTATCCGGACACGAAGATGGACGAGGCCCGGATGGTGGCGATCCTCCAGCGGTGGGGGACCGACCGGGTGATCCTGAACAGCGCGTGCGACTGGGGCAAGAGCGACCCGCTGAAGGTCGCGAAGGCGGCGGCGCGGATGCGGCGCGGCGGCTACTCGGCGACCGAGATCGAGAAGGTCGTGTGGCACAACCCGATCGCCTTCTTCGGCCAGTCGGGGCGCCTCGCCGCCGACGACCTCGAGCGCCGGCCGGTGCTCGACGGCGAGCTCTGGCAGGGCAACAGCATCCTGCGCGGGCAGAACCAGTAGGCTGCTGGGTTCGATTCGGCCGCAGGCGAAGTGGTCAGACCAATCTCGGTGTCAGGGACCCGAGATTTCGTGTCAGCCACTCGCGCCGGTCGGGCGGCCACCAGCCGGTGCAGCCAACCACGCCGGCGGCGGGTGGGGATGGGAGCCGGACCCGAGATGATGGACCGGTCCGGATGTGGGGAGGGGTTGGGTAAGGAGCCCGAAATTCTTGGGAGTGAATCGGATACGGCGGGTGCGGGCGCAACGTGCAATAGATGATGGGTGTCGTGCGTTCACCGCGGAGGAGGTCCCATGCGCCCGTCGGTCGTGACCGTGCTCGCCGTGCTCGCCTTGTCGGCCGGCTCCGCCGCCGCGGATGATGCGTTCCACCCGGTGCCGGCGGCGCCGGGGCAAGGTGGCCCGCTCGAGCTGAAGGTCGACAGCTTCGGCAATGGCGTCCACGGCGAGATGCAGGTCGAGGTCCACAACCCCGGCAGCGCGCCCGCGATCTTCTACGTGAGCGGCCTCTACTTCGTCCCCGACCCGAACGAGGAGGAGGCGCCGCAGCGGATGGGGATCATCGGCGGCATCCGCACCGGCCTCGAGGAGGCGCCGCGCGTCGGCGTCAGCGTGCCGGCCGGCGCGACCCGCAAGCTGCGCTTCGACGTCTACTGCGTGGACCGCTGGCGCCACGCGCCGTCGAGCCTGACGACCTACTCGCTGGCGCCGACCCGCATGCCGGCGAAGCTGATCGCCGCGCTCGACGCGGAGACCAAGCCGCTCGTCGGCGGCACGTTCGGCTCGCCCGACGAGATGCTCGCCGACCGCATCCAGGACCTCGTCTGGGAGACCCGCCACCGCGTCCACGCCCGCCTCGCCGGCGAGAAGTGACGGCA
Organism: Kofleriaceae bacterium; assembly: GCA_035546475.1. GTDB lineage: Bacteria > Myxococcota_A > Polyangia > Haliangiales > Haliangiaceae > UBA2376. The sequence continues at coordinate 9,628 of DASZXE010000427.1, read as the reverse complement.
GGTTGAACGCGCGGGGCGCCTTCGGTAGCTGACCGGGGTGCGCCGGGCTCGGGCTCGGCTCGGGCTCGGCTCGCGCTCGGCTCGCGCTCGGCTCGCACGGTCGTGTTGCTGTCGATCGACGCGGCGTGGCCGGCGGCGCGCGCGTGCACGCTGCGCCCGGCTGCGGCCCGACCCGCGGCCGCGTGGCGCGGCGCGGGGGCGCGGCGGTGCTAGGCTGCGCCGGATGCGCTGCGCTCTGTCCGACGGGCGGACGGTCGATCTCGGCTACTGCTACAACGTGCTGCCGGGGGAGAGCGCGGCGGCGCTCGCCCTGCAGGCGCGGAGGATCTGCGGGCCGGTGCGCGCGCGGCTCGGCGTCGAGCGGATGGGCGTCGGGCTGTGGATCGCGCGGGCGGCGGCGACCGAGCTGGTGAGCGATCCGGCGGCGCGCCGGGCGCTGGCGGCGGCGCTGCGCGAGCAGGGCCTCTACGTCTACACGCTCAACGGCTTCCCGTACGGCGGGTTCCATGCGCCGCGGGTGAAGCACGCGGTCTTCGAGCCGTCGTGGGCCGCGCCCGAGCGGGTCGACTACACGCTCGACCTCGCGACCTTGCTCGCGGAGCTGCTGCCCGACGAGCTCGGCGGCGGCTCGATCTCGACGGTGCCGCTCGGGCCGTCGACGGTCGATCGCGCGCGCGCCGCCGACGGGCTGCGGCGCTGCGCCGACGGGCTGGCCGCGCTCGCCGCGCGCACGGGGCGGACGATCGACGTCGGCCTCGAGCCGGAGCCGGGCGCCGGCTTCGAGCGCGTCGACGCGCTGGCGGCCTACCTCGCCGCCGCCCGGACCGGGCCGCGGATCGGCGCGTGCCTCGACTGCTGCCACGCGGCGGTCGTCGACGAGGCGCCGGCGGCGGCGTTCGCGGCGCTCGACGCGGCGGGCGTCACCTGCTCGAAGATCCAGCTCTCCAGCGCGCTGGTGGTGCCCCGCCCTGCCGACGACGCGCAGCGCGCCGCGCTCGCCGGCTTCGACGAGCCGCGCTTCCTCCACCAGGTGCGCTCGGCGCGCGGCGGCGCGATGGACCTGCCCGACGCGCTGGCGACGCTCGACCGCGGCGTCCCGTGGCGCGTGCACTTCCACGTGCCGGTCCACGACGCCGACGCCGGGATCCTGTCGACGACCCGCGACGCGATCGCGCCGGTGCTCGCGGCGGCGCTCGCGCGGCCGGGCCCGCTGCCGCAGCTCGAGGTCGAGACCTACACCTGGAGCGTGCTGCCGGCGGCGCGCCGTCCCACCGACGACGCCGGCCTCGTCGACGGCATCGCCCGCGAGCTGGCCTGGGCTCGCGAGCTGGTCGCCACCATCGCGCCGAGCGCCCTCAGCACGCCGATCGCCCCCAACGCCCCCGCCGGAGCCCACCGTTGACCAAGGTCCAGCCCGTCGTCGTCCTCGACATCGTCGGCCTCACGCCCGACCTGCTCCAGCACATGCCGCGCGTGCGCTCGGTCGGCGCCGCCGGCTTCACCGCGCCGCTCGGCACGATCCTGCCGGCGGTCACCTGCTCCGTGCAGTCGACGCTGCTCACCGGCGCCTTGCCGAGCGAGCACGGCGTCGTCGGCAACGGCTGGTTCTTCCGCGAGCTGTCGGAGATCTGGCTGTGGCGGCAATCGAACCGGCTGGTCGGCGGCGACAAGCTGTGGGACGCGGCGCGGCGCGAGCTCGGCGCCGACGTCACCTGCGCGAACCTGTGCTGGTGGTACGCGATGGGCGCGTCGACGGACGTCATCGTCACGCCGCGGCCCGTCTACCACGCCGACGGCCGCAAGAGCCCGGGCGCCTACACGCGGCCCGCGGCGCTCTACGGCGAGCTGAGCAAGCGCTACGGCGAGTTCCCGCTGTTCCAGTTCTGGGGACCGGGCGCGGGGCTGCCGTCGTCGGCGTGGATCGCGCAGGCGGCGCGCTGGGTCTTCGATCGCGACCGGCCGACGATCACGCTCGTCTACCTGCCGCACCTCGACTACGACCTGCAGCGGTTCGGGCCCGACGGCCCGGAGGCGAAGGCGGCGGCGGCGGCGATCGACGGCGTCGCCGGCGACCTGATCGATCACGTGCGCGCCGCCGGCGCGACGGTGGTGGTGCTGTCGGAGTACGGCATCACCGGCGTGTCGCGGCAGGTTCACGTCAACCGGCGGCTGCGCGAGGCGGGGCTGCTCGAGGTCGCGTGGAACCCGGCCGGCGAGCTGCTCGACACCTTCGCGTCGCAGGCGTTCGCGGTCGCCGATCACCAGATCGCGCACGTCTACGTGAACGATCCGGCGGTGCTGCCGAAGGCGCGCGAGGCGCTCGCGGATCTGGCCGGCGTCGCCGAGGTGCTCGACGGCGAGGGCAAGCGCGCGGCGGGCCTCGACCACCCGCGCGCCGGCGACCTCGTGCTGGTGTCGGAGCCGGACGCCTGGTTCACCTACTACTACTGGCTCGACGACGCGCGCGCGCCCGACTTCGCGCCGACCGTCGAGATCCACCGCAAGCCGGGGTACGACCCGGCGGAGCTGGCGTTCGCGAGCGGCGGCGCGAAGGCGCGCGCGGCGCTGCGGCTCGCACAGAAGGCGCTCGGCTTCCGCTACACGCTCGACGTCATCCCGCTCGACGGCGGCGCGGTGCGCGGGTCGCACGGGCGGCTGCCCGCGCGCGACGGCGAGGGGCCGGTGCTGCTCTGCTCGGACGGCCGGCACAGGCGCGACCGGCTGGCGGCGACCGAGGTCAAGGGGCTGGTGCTCGACCTCCTGCGCGGCGCGCCGTCGACGTAGCGGCGGCTCGTCAGCGGGCGAGGCACTGCGCCTCGACGTGGGTGCCGACCGGCGGCGCGGTGCCGCCGCGCACGACCTCGATCGCGAGCTGATCGGGGACGGCCGGGCAGCGCTCGGGATCCGGCGCGATCCGCCAGCACGGCGCGGCGCCGGCGGTGTCGGTGCAGGCGGGCACGACCGTCTCGCGGCGATCGGCGCCGTCGGGATCGACGACGTCCATCACCGAGCACTGGTACTGCGGGCCGGGCGTGACCGGATCGACGTCGAGGAGCGCGCGCTCGACGCAGCGATCGTCGAGGACCCGCTGCAGGCGGTGGGCGATCTCGACGAGCGCGTCCTCGAGCGTCGGGCTGCAGATCGACGTCTGCACCGAGCCGGCGAAGCTGCGCAGGAAGCTGCCGATGCGGATCGGCGGGGTGGCGCCGTCGTTCGGGTCGGCGGGATCGACGAGGAAGCACGACTTCTCCACCGACGGGTTGGCCGGGGTCGTCGGGTCGGGGCCGACGACGACGGTGTGGCGATCGTCGTCGACGCCGGTGATGCCGGCGACGATCACGCGGCTCGGATCGGACTTGAGGCCGCGCAGGAACTCGACGTACTTCGCGACGTCGTACATGTACGGCGACGACGCGCGCGGCTCGCAGCCGGTCTTCGTCCCGAACGCGCGCGGGTTGGCGTCGCCGTCGCAGCGGACGCCGAACTCGAAGCAGCGGAACGAGGTCCGCGGGCCGAGCGGCGACGCGAGCCCGGCGGTGGGATCGCCGAACATCGTGCCCAGCTCCGTCGAGCAGTCGTCCTCGTCGCCGATGACGATGACGGCGAGGTAGGCGTCGGGCCGGTAGAAGCCGGGGTTCGCGCCGGGCTGCAGCGCGCGGTACATTGACTCGAGGTGCATCTCGAAGCCGCAGCCGTTGGTGCCGAGCTGCGCCATGCAGCCGAACAGGTCCTCGAGCCGGCCGCTGTAGTTCTTGATGCGATCGCCGTGCTCGTCGGCGACGTCGGAGATGAACTGGCCGTCGAGGCCCGAGCAGCCGGCCTTGACGAGCAGCTTGCCGTCGTCGCCCTGGCCGGCGCAGCCGGGGACACCGGCCAGGCCGGCGGCGCCGACGTTCGAGGACACGATGCCGATGTGGACGTTCGGCAGGCCGCCGTCGATCGTCTCGAGCACGCCCATGAAGGCGGGGAAGTTGGCGGCGAGCGACGCCTGCTCGCCGGCCATCGAGCCGGAGTTGTCGACGACGAACAGGATGTCGAGGTCGCGGCTCGGCGAGACCTCGTAGTTCCAGGTGTCGACCTCCGAGGGCGAGGGCTCGACGCGATCGACGTCGCGATCGGTGCAGGCGGTGGCGAGCGCGGCGGCGAGGCCGAGGACGGTGAGGGCGATCGATCGGCGCATGGGATCTCCTGGTCGGGCGCGAGCGGGTCATTGCAAGGTGATGGCCAGTGGCGGCGAGCAGGCGTCGCGGGCAGTTGGCGCGCGGCCCGGCAAGGGGCGGCGCCAATGTGGTTGGCGATCGGCTGCGCGCGGCGAACCTGGTTGGCGGCGACAGGCGATCGAGCGGCGGACGCGCCGGGATCGAGCGCGTGACGGATCGGCGGGGCGCGAGCCACTCACCGACGAGACGGGCGCCGATCGCCGGCGCAACCCGACGGAAACCTGCCGGCAACGCGCGAGCGGTACGGTGCGCGCATGATCCGCGCCGCCACCGCCGACGACTTCGATGCGATCGCGTCGATCACCGCCCACTACGTCGAGCGCACCGCGATCCACTTCGCGTACGCGCCGCCGGCCGCCGCCGAGCTGCGCGCGCAGTGGCAGGGCGAGCCGCGCCATCCGTGGCTGGTCGACGACGAGGGCGGGGCGGTGCGCGGCTACGCGAAGGCCGGCGCCTGGCGCACCCGCGACGCCTACCGCTGGAGCGCCGAGCTGGGCGTCTACCTGGCGCACGACCAGCGGCGGCGCGGGCTCGGCCGCGCGCTGGTCGACGCGCTCGTCGCCGAGCTGATCGCGCGCGGCTTCCACACGGCGATCGCCGGCATCACGCTGCCGAACCCGGCGAGCGTCGGGCTGTTCGAGCGCGCCGGCTTCGTGCACGTCGGCACCTTCCGCGAGGTCGGCTGGAAGCTCGACGCGTGGCACGACGTCGGCTTCTGGCAGCGGCACCTGGTCGCCGCCGGCAGCCCGCCGCCCGCGTAGCGCGCCTGGCCGCGGTCGCGGCGACAGGGCGCTTGCGCGGGACGCGCCGCGGGGTTCTCCTCGGTGCATGGAGCTCATCACCCCTCCGGCCGAGGTCGCGACGCTCGGCCTGCGCGCGCTCAAGACCGTCGCCGCCGCCGACGGCCAGATCCACGATCTCGAGCGGCGCCTCGCCGCCGCGGTGCAGGAGCACATCCTCCACACCGACGCCGACTTCGACGGGCTCGAGCCGGTGACCGGCGCCGAGCTCGCCGCCGGCGTGCCCCCGCCGTTCCGCGAGCGGATCGTCCACGGCTGCCTGGTCGGCGCGCTGATCGACGGCGAGGCGAGCGCCAGCGAGCTCGCGGTGCTCGACGGCTTCGCCGACGCGCTCGACGTGCCGCGGCAGGCGCTGCGCACGATCCACAAGCTCGTCGACGAGCACCTGCTGCGCTTCCGCATCGACGTCCTGCGCCGGTCGTTCCTCGGCCAGCGCGGCGTCGACTTCGTCAAGCACCGCGGCGTGCGCGGCCTGGTCTCGGTCGCGATGAACATCCTGCAGCTCGAGCGGCCGGAGCTCGCCGCGCGCTACCGCAAGCTCGCCGAGCTGCCCGAGGGCACGCTCGGCCGCGGCTGGTGGGAGTTCGTGGACCGCAACGGCTTCGCGGTCCCCGGCGAGAAGGGCGCGGGGCCAGAGCCGATCGTCTTCCACGACTGCCTGCACGTGCTCGCCGAGTACGACACCGACGCCGCCGAGGAGACGCAGATCGCCGCGTTCCAGGCGGGCAGCATGAAGCGCGACGTGATCTACGGGCTGCTGTTCCCGCTGGCGCAGTTCCAGCTCGGCGTGGCGATCACGCCGGTGACCCAGCCGGTGAAGGGCGTGATCGATCCGGCGCGCTGGATCGAGGCGTTCGTGCGCGGGACGAAGACGACCGTCGACCTCGCGCTCGAGTGGCAGCCGTGGGACGACTTCGAGAAGCCGATCGTCGAGCTGCGGCGCGCGTACAACATCGTGCCGCGCACGGCGGCGGCGTGAAGCACGCGGCGGCGCTCGCGCTGGCGGTGTCGGTGGCGATGGCGGCGACGATGGCGGCGGCCTGCTCCGACGACGCCGGGAACGCCGACGACGCCGCGCCCACCGATGCCGCCGGCGACGCCGCCACCGATGCGCCGCCGGCGATCGACGCGCCGCCGGGGACGCTGCTGGCGAACGGCACGCTCGGCCCGTGGACCGCGGGGCCGCCGATGCCCGTGCCGCGCGGCAACCACGCGAGCGTGATCCTGCACGGCGACCTGGTCGTCCTCGGGGGCAACTACCGGCCGGTGCCGGGCGGTCCGTTCGTGCGCGTCGATCGGGTCGACGCCTCGACGATCGCCGCCGACGGCTCCCTCGGCGCCTGGCGGCAGATCGGCACGCTGCCGTCGCCGGTCAGCGAGCCGACCGCGGTGGTGTGGAACGACACGCTGCTGGTGATCGACGGCCTGCACGACGATCTGGCGCAGGACGGCCAGGTGTGGGCCGCTGTCCGGCAAGCGGACGGAACCCTCGGCGCCTTCACCAGCCTCGGGTCGCTGCCGGCCGCCCGCGAGGCGCTCGCGAGCGACGCCTACGTGGTCGGCGACACCCTCTACGTCATGAGCGGGGCGGCGCCGCTCGACGGCAACACGCTGTCGGTGCTGACGACCACGCTCGGCGCGCACCCGCTCGTCTGGCACGAGCTGCTGTTCGCGCCGCCGCCGAGCTGGCGCGAGCTGACGATGCACGTCTTCACCGGCCAGGCGTTCCACGTGCTCGGCGGCGACCGCGGCACGACGACGCCGGTGGTCGACGAGGTGAGCTGGGCGAAGCTCGCTGGCGGAGCGCTGACGCCGCAGCCCGACGAGGCGCCGCTGCCGGCGCCGACCGAGGCCGGCCGCGCGGTCGCCGTCGACGGCTACGCGTTCCTCGTCGGCGGCAAGGCCCAGCTCACCGGCGGCATGGCCGAGCCCGGCGTCTACGTGACGACAATCGCCGCCGACGGAGCGCTCGGCACCTGGACCGCGTCGACGCCGCTGCCCGCCGGCCGCACCAACCACGCCCTCGCGCTCGGCCCGACCCACCTCTACCAGACCGGCGGCTCCGCCGGCATGGGCGGCCTCGACACCGTCTTCTACGCGCAGGTCCGCTTCCCGGTGCCTTGACCGGCCGCGCTCGACGGCGCTTGACGCACGCGCGGGCGTCCGGCCAACTCCGCGCCGATGCGCAACCTGGCCCTCGTGCTCGTCTCCCTCGCCGCCTGCGGTGGCGCGCCGAAGCCGTCGAGCGTCGGCAACGTCGCCGGCGCGGGCGCCCCCGCCGGTCCGCCGCCGACGATCGGCTGGTCGGGCGGCGCGCCGAACGAGGGCGGCACCTTCGACGTCCACGGCCTGCCGGCGGTCTCCGACGACGGCAGCCGCGTGCTGGTCGGCTGGGAGCAGGGCGACGGCGGCCGCGGCTATCCGAACCTGCGGCTGGTCGTGCTCGATCGCGGCGACCAGACGCTCGAGACCCGCGTCGTGCTCGACGCCGACCAGGTGGACGACGGCGCGACCGTCGACGTCGCGCCGCACGACCAGTACCTCGCCGACTCGAACGCGAAGCTGCGCTGGCGGGCGCTCGCGCCGGCGCCGGTCGAGCAGGTCGCCGAGAGCGAGCCGGAGGCCGAGGGGCCGTACCCGACGCGGCAGACGGCGACGCTCGGCGACGTCACGATCCGGTTCGACGACGGCGGCCACCTCGTCATCGAGCAGGACGGCAAGCCGGTCGTCGACAAGGTCGAGAGCGGCTGGCTCGTGGCCAGCCACCCGATGTACGACGGCGCCGGCCCCGACGAGGTCTGCTCGAACCCGATCTTCCTCGACAGCGCCTGGGTCGACGCCGCGCGCCGGCTGGCGGTGGTCGACGTCGAGTACCGCGGCAACGATAGCTGCTGGGAACCGACCGGCGTCTACCACGTCGTCACCTGGTGAACGATCGCTGAAGCTCGACCGGTCGGCGCGGCGCGGCCCGGCCTTCACGATCGCGCGGCGCGGCCGATGCGATCGGCGTGGAGCTTCGACATCGGACCCGGAGGCGACGAGCGGGGGTGGCGGTCGCGGCGGCCTGGTGCGCCGCGCTGGTGGGTTGCTGGCAGGAGACCGAGCCCGGCGATGACGGCCCCGGCGACCCGGCCGACCCGCCGCCGCTGGCGACCCGCACGGTGCCGGTGCGTGTCCGGGTTCCGGACGGCACGCCGGGCGCGGTCTGGCTCGATCTCCTCCGCTTCGAGGACTACTGGACCGATGCGCGCGTCGCGCTCGCCGACACCGGCGGCGGCGTGTGGACCGGCACCGTCGACCTCCAGGACGGCGCGCTCGTCCGCTACGTCTACGACCGCTGGGACGGCGTCGAGCCGCTCGCCGACGCGAAGGATCGCTACGAGGCTTCCGGCGACGAGACCCGCATCGACAACCGCTTCGCGCTGGTCGGCCCGGGGCTCGCGCTCGACGACGTCGTCGAGACCTGGCAGGACCGCCGCGACCTGCGCGCGCCGCTCGGCGACCTCGCCGGCGTCGTGCTCGACGCCGCCACCGGCGCGCCGCTCGTCGACGCCGAGGTCTCGGCCGGCGGCCTGCACACCGCCACCGACGTCGACGGCCGCTTCCGCCTCGGCGCGATCGCCGCCGGCCCGCAGCGGGTCGTCGTCCAGGGGACGCTCGGCGAGTACGTGCCGGCGCAGGTGCCGGTGACGGTGGCGGCCACGGCCGGCGCCGCGGCCGGCGGCGCGGCCGGCACCGAGGTTGTCGTCGAGACCACCGCCGCCGAGCCGGTCGACGTCACGTTCGACGCCGCGCTGCCGGCCGACACCCCCGCCGACGCCGAGGTGCGCCTGATCGGCAACGTCTACCAGGCCGGCGCGCGCACCTTCTCGACCTTCCCGTTCCATCCCGATCCGCTGCGCGCGCCGGTCGCCGATCGCAGCACGCCGGGCCACGCGCGCGTCACGCTCGCGCTGCACGCCGGCACCTACGTCGAGTACGACTGGACGATCGGCGGCGACGGCCCCGGCCGCGAGGCGCGCGACCAGCGCCGCAGCTTCGTCGTCGAGGCGGGCGCGGATCACGAGGACCGCACCGACCGAGTCGACGCCTGGGTCCCCGACGGCGCCCACCTGATCACGTGGCGCCTGACCACGCCGCCCGACACCACCGCCGGCGCGCCGATCGCGATCGAGATGGGCCCGAGCCACTGGATGGCGCCCACCGGGCCGTCGACGTGGACGTTCTTCATGGCCGCGCGCCCCGGCGAGCAGGTCGGCTATCGCTACGTGCTCGGCGGCGACCAGCTCGGCCCCGACGTCGCCGGCATCCGCCGGATCACGATGCCCGATCACGACCTCGTCCTCGACGACGCGGTCGAGCGGTGGGCCGGCACCCGCGGCGCGGTCGCGGTCCCCGAGGGCCGGCCGATCGCCGTCACCCTGCGCGCCGCGCTGCCGACGTCGACGTCCGCCGCGACGCCGGTGCGCGCGCTCGGCGACGGCCCGCTCGCGGCCGGCGTCCCGCTCGTCGTCGACGCCGCGCAACCGTCGCTGCGCACCGCCGCCGTCACCGTGCCGGCCGGCGTCGCCCTCCACTACCACTACGAGGACGGCCTCGGCGGCCGCT
>DASZXE010000426.1:0-11093 GCA_035546475.1 Kofleriaceae bacterium | reverse complement strand
TACACGGCCTTGTCGCCGATCTGGAACTGTTGCTTCAACGGGCGCCCTCGGGAGAGAGTCCAAGCTGAACCCTCGCCCCCCAGCATATCAGGTGAGGGCATCGGGGTCAAACAATTCCGCCCGGCGCCCAGGCCATTCCTTCAAGGAAAACAGTAGATTAGGTAGCGAGCGCGAGACTTGCGCGACAGTTGTCGGGAGGACCAGCCTGGCGGAGGCCGGCTCCGCGTCAGCCTGGCGGAGGCCGGCTCGCGCCGCCGGGCGGAGGCCGGCTTGGGCACCAATCCGCGGAGGCCGGCTCAGCGTAGCTCGGCGGTGGCCGCCACGCGTCGCCGAGCGGAGGCCGGCTCGGCACCAATCCGCGGAGGCCGGCTCAGCGCAGCTCGCCGGTGGCCGGTCACGCCTCAGCGCGACGAGGCCGGCAGGGCGTCAGCGCGACGTGGCCGGTTGCGCGTCAGCCCGACGTGGCCGGCAGGACGTCAGGCCGACGAGGCCGGTTGCGCGTCAGCGCGACGCGGCCGGCGGGGCGTCAGCTCGACGAGGCCGGTTGCGCGTCAGGCCGACGAGGCCGGTTGCGAGTCGGCGCGATGAGGCCGGTTGCGCGTCAGCGCGGCGAGGCCGGTTGCGCGGCAGCCGGCGAGGCCGGTTGCGCGGCAGCGCGGCGAGGCCGGTTGCGCGGCAGCGCGGGCGTGGCCGGCAGGGCGTCAGCCCGACGAGGCCGGCAGTGCGGCGTGGCCGGCAGGCGCCCGAACGCCGTGGCCAGCTCAGGGGCAGCCGCGGCGTGGCCGGCTGCGCGCAAGGCTCGCCGTGGCGTCCGGCAAGGCCTTCGCGCGGTCACTTCTTCGTGACGTACTCGAGGATCGAGGCGACGCCGAAGCCGCTGCCGCCGCGCGGCTGGTGCGGCCGGGCCGTCGTCAGCGAGGCCGGCCCCGCGATGTCGACGTGCACCCACGGCGTGTCCTTGGCGAACACCTTGAGGAAGAGTCCCGCCGTGATCGCGCCGCCGAAGCGGTCGCCGGTGTTGCGCATGTCGGCGACGTTGCTCTTCAGTTGCTCGCGCAGCCGCGGGTTGAGCGGCAGCCGCCACATGTCCTCGCCCGCACGCTCGGCCGCCTCGAGCCAGCTCTTCGCCAGCACCGGATGGTCGGTCATCACGCCGGCGGTGTACGGCCCGAGCGCCACCATGCAGGCGCCGGTCAGCGTCGCGAAGTCGAACATCTCGTCGGGCGCGATCTTGCTGCGCGCGTAGGTGATCGCGTCGCCGAGCGTGAGCCGGCCCTCCGCGTCGGTGTTGTTGATCTCGACGGTCGTCCCGTCCATCGACCGCAGCACGTCGCCGAGCTTGTAGGCGCGGCCCGACACCAGGTTCTCGCAGCACGCCGCGATCGCGTGGATCTCGTGCTCGCTGCCGAGCTGCGCGATGGCGTCCATCGCCGAGATCACCGCCGCCGCGCCGGACATGTCGACCTTCATGTCCTCCATCGCGTTCGACGGCTTGAGCGAGTAGCCGCCGGAGTCGAACGTGATGCCCTTGCCGATGAGGACGATCTTCTTCTTCGGCTTCTTCGCCGGCTTGTACGTGATGTGGATGAGGCGCGGCTCCTGCTCCGAGCCGCGGCCGACGGCGAGGAACATGCCCATCCCGAGCTCCTCGCACTTCTTCGGGCCGAGCACGGTGATCGAGAGCTGCGGGTGACGCTTGACGATCGCCTCGGCCTCGGCGGCGAGCTGGATCGGGGTCATGAAGCCGGCCGGCTCGTTGATGAAGTCGCGCGCTCGGTTGATCGCGCCGGCGACGATCTTCGCCCGCTCGATCGCGGCGGCGACGACCCGGCCCGCGGCGGCGGTGACCTTCGCGCCCTTGGCGTCGGTCAGGATGCCGAACGAGCGGAGCGTCGGCGCCTTCTTCGACTCCTCGGACGTGAGGTATCGAGAGAACTTGTAGGTGCCGAGCAGCGCGCCCTCGACGATGTGCTGGAGCGCGGTCGGCTGCCGGGCGCCCAGCGCCGGCACGAGGAACGCCAGGGTCTCGGAGCTGTTGCGATTGGCCGCCTGCGCCGCCGCCGCGCCGAGGTCGCGCAAGGTCGAGACGTTCATCTCGGCGCGGACGCCGGCGCCGAGGACCAGGACCCGGCGCGCGGGGATGGCGCCGCCGGTCCAGAAGGACACGGATTGATTGGCCTTACCGTCGAAGGACTCGTGCCGTGCCGACTCGCGGAGGCCGCCCTTGGTCGCCGCGTCGACGGCCTTGAACGTCGCGTCCTTGGTGGGATCGCCGAAGACGACCAGCACCAGCAGGTCGACCGCCGCGCTCAGGGCTGGCTCGTGGAGATGTGGAAAATCCATGACTTGGCACAATCCCTTGAAATGTTGCCGATCTATAGAGGAAGGCACTGACCTTGTCAAAGGCGCGCGTTCGCCGATTGACAGGTGCCCGAGGGCCTTTCTACTCTCGGGAGTGTCCAGGCCCAACGGGGGAGATATGGTCAGAAATCAAGTGTCTGCGCGACCGACCGAGCGCAAGGGATCGACCAAGACTCGCAGCAAGAAGAACGTGGAGAGCTCTGCGCCACGCGCGCACGAGCCAGCTCCTCCACCGGCGCCGAAGCCGGAGCCGGTGAAGGCGAAGGGCGAGCTGCCCGTGCCGATCGCGACCTACGTGCTGTAACCACGCCCACCTCTCGTCGCGCACGCGCGCGACGGCACACGCTCCGATCACGAATCGTCGTCGAGATCGTGATCGTCCCCTTCTCCGTCGTCGTCCTCGAGGGCGTCGTCGTCGGTGATCGACGCATCGACGCTGCCGCCGGCGCCGACGAGGTTCGAGAACCGGATCGCGTCGGGAAACGGCTCGCTGGTCGCGAACACGACCCACGCGCGCTGGTAGCGCGCCGCGATCTCCGCGAGCTCCTCGAGGCGATCGGGCGGCGTGCGACGTCCACGCGCGAGGCCCGTGACCGCGAAGTAGGCCTCGTCGCCTTCCTGCTCGGCCCACCACGCCGTGTACTCGCCGGTCGGATCGGCACCGATCGGATCGAGCGCGCAGAGGATGCCCAGCTCCTCCGCGAACGCCTGCGCCGCCGGAGGCTCCCACAGCCCCGACGGGTGCCACACGCGCAGCCGCTCGCCGACCGCCGCCGGCGTCGCGACTTCGGAGAAGAACCGGCGCATGGCGTCGCGGTTGGCCGCCGACGGCGAGAAGTCGGGCGGCGTGCGGTAGACCGCGGCCGCCGCGTCGAGCAGCTCCATGGCGTGCACGTGCGCGGCGACGCCGGCGGTGACCGGCTCGGTCGGCTTGAAGCCGCCCACCTCGTGCGCGCGGCCCGGCGGCACCGGCCAGCCGCGCTGACCAAAGCCGCGCGGGCCCGGCGTGTGGGTGACGACCGACGGCGCGACGACGCCGAAGGAGCCCTTGCTCGGCGCGGCCTCGCGCCAGCGGCGCAGCACGGTGGAGCGCACGGGGCCGGCGAGCAGCGCGCCGAGCTCGAGGTACGGCAGTCGCTGGAAGTAGCGCGGCCAGCCGAGGCCGCGGGGCAGCCCGGCGCAACCGACGATGACATGCTTGGCCATGATTGCTTGGCGCGCGCGGGGCACGCCGGCCGCCGACGGGACGCGAGGTTGACCGACGGAATCCGGCTGCGTAGAGTGCGCGCGGGCGAGCCCGACGCTACGACCGGTGGCGCGCGCGCGCAAGTTGCTGGCACCCCGCGAGGAGATCCCATGCGTTTCTTCATCGACACCGCCGACGTCCGCGAGGTGAAGGAGGGCGCCGCCATGGGGCTGGTCGACGGCGTGACGACCAACCCGTCCCTGGTCTCGAAGACCGGCAAGAAGTTCCGCGAGGTGCTGCTGGAGATCTGTGACGCGGTGCCCGGGCCGGTGTCGGCCGAGGTCGTCTCGGTCACCCACGACGAGATCATGAAGGAGGCCCGCGAGCTCGCGGCGCTGCGGCCGAACATCGTCGTCAAGATCCCGCTCATCCCCGAGGGGCTGAAGGCGGTGAAGACCTGCAGCGAGGAGGGCATCAAGGTCAACGTGACCCTCTGCTTCAGCGCGACGCAGGCGCTGCTCGCGGCGAAGGCCGGCGCCACCTACATCTCGCCGTTCGTCGGCCGCCTCGACGACGTGTCGATGGACGGCATGCAGGTCGTGTCGGACATCCTCGAGATCTACGACCACTACGGCTACGAGACCGAGGTGCTGGTCGCGTCGGTGCGGCACCCGATGCACGTGCTGCAGGCGGCCAAGATGGGCGCGCACGTGGCGACCTGTCCGCTGTCGGTGCTGCTGCAGCTCTCGAAGCATCCGCTGACCGACAGCGGCCTCGCGAAGTTCCTCGAGGACTGGAAGAAGGTCCCGCAGTGAGAGCGGGCGCGACGCTGGCGCTGGCGCTGGCGGCCTGCTCGGCCGCGGGTGGTCCGGCGATCGACCGGCTGGAGCCGGCGACCGCGTCGCGCGGCGACTCGGTGACCGTGCGCGGGGCTGGCTTCTGCGGGCCCGATCGCGTGGCGGACAGCGGCGAGTGCACGTCGCCGCCGTCGGGCGCGGTCGATCTCGGGCTGTCGCCGCCGATGACGCGCGCGACGGTCCTGGCGTGGAGCGACGCGGCGATCACCGTGCAGGTGCCGGGGACGGCGCCGCTCGGTCCGACCGCGCTGATCGTCACCGTCGATGGGCGGTCGTCCAACGCGGCGACCCTGGAGGTCACACCATGAGCGAAGGTCGTCGCGCGTTCTCGGTCGCGGTGTATGCCCGGCGGGGCGGCCCGGGTGGCAAGGTGCTGGTGATCCTGCACAAGCGGCTCGGGACCTGGCTGCCGGTCGGCGGGGAGCTCGAGGCCGGCGAGACGCCGCTCGACGCCGCCGCGCGCGAGCTGCGCGAGGAGACGTCGCTGGTCGGGCGCTTCGGCCCGGTGGCCGGCGCCCTCGACGGCGTGCCCTGGGGCTACCTCGGCTACGAGGAGCACGAGGCGGGCTCGAAGGGGCTGCACATGAACTTCGTCTTCGTCGCCGACGTGACCGACGATGCCGAGGTCGTGCCGTGCGACGAGATGAGCGACTTCCGCTGGATCGATCGCAAGGCGCTCGACGAGCTCGAGTCGCCGGTCAACGTCCGGCAGTTCGGTCACCTCGCGCTCGACGCGGTGATCGTCCCCGTCGGCTGACCCCAGCGAGCGCAGCGAGCGTACGACGATGACGCTGGGACGTGTGGGCTCGCGGAGGTGGCGTGAGGGCCGCCCTGGATCGATCCAGCCGGGAGAGCCGTGAGGATCCGGCAGCACACCAACCCGCTGCTGGCCGCGTACGACGACTTCCGCGGGGGCCGGCCCGCGCTGCGGGAGGGGCTGCCGGTCGAGGTCGAGATCGGGTGCGCCGACGCGCAGTTCCTCTTCGAGCGGGCGGCGCGCGAGCCGGCGGCCAGCTACGTCGGCCTCGAGATCCGCGAGGAGCTGGTGCAGCTCGTCAACCGCAAGGCGCGGGCGAGCGGCGCCCCGGTGACGGCGATCTTCTGCCAGGCGCAGCGCCACCTGCGCGAGGTCTTCGAGCCCGGGTCCGTCGATCGCATCTACATCAACTTCCCGGACCCGTGGTTCAAGCGTCGCCACGCCGATCGCCGCATGGTCGACGACGTGCTGATCGACGGCTGCGCCGACCTCGCGCGGCCGGGTGGCGAGCTGTTCGTGCAGACCGACGTCTGGGACCTCGCGATCGAGGCGATGGCGGCGATCGACGGGCGCGACGACGCGTTCGTCAACCGCGCAGGGCCGTGGACGTTCTGGCGCGACGGCAATCCGTACGGCGTGCGCTCGTGGCGCGAGCAGAACGCCGAGGAGACCGGCCTGCCCGTGTGGCGACTCTGGTACACGCGCCGCTGACCGCTGCTTCGACCTCCACGGAGCTCCAGCGGATCGCCGGATCCTCGCCCCGAAGTTCCCCCGCGTGGAGCGCAAGCTGGCATACGATGCGCGGATGCTGGTCCGCGTCGTTGTCGCCGTCTCCACCGCTGCGGGCCTGCTGGCCGGGTTGTCTGCCCGCGCCGAGGCGTCCACCTACCGCGTCGGGCTGGGCGAGACGTACCGGCAGCTCAGCCAGCTCCCGCCGCTCGTGCCCGGCGACGTCGTCGAGGTGGTCGGCGGCTTCACCTACGAGCCCGCGGTCCTCGACGCCGACGGCACCGCGGCGCAGCCGATCACGATCCGCGGCGTGCGCAACGCGCTCAACAAGCGGCCGGTGTTCGCCAACGGGGACAACTCGCTCGAGCTCGCCGGCGACCACTACGTCGTCGAGGGCCTGGAGCTGACCGGCGGCGCGGTCCGCTGCCTGTTCGTCCACGCCGACGACCTGACCCTGCGCGACCTGCTCATCCACGACTGCCCGGGCCACGGCATCGAGGGCGGCGGCAACGGCGGCGGCAACCTCACGCTCGAGTACAGCGAGATCTACGGCAGCGGCCACGGCACGACGCAGCACCAGGTCTACGTCGCGACCGACGAGATCACGCATCCAGGCTCGAAGTTCCTGATGCGCTTCAACTGGATCCACGACGGGACCGGCGGCAACAACGTCAAGAGTCGCGCCGAGCGCAACGAGATCTACTTCAACCTGATCGAGGGCGCGCTCTACCACGAGCTGGAGCTCATCGGCCCCGACCCCGCCGACAACAACGTGCCCGAGAACCAGGCGGTCGAGAACTCCGATGTCGTCGGCAACGTGCTCGCCAAGGGCGGCGGCCACTCGAACTTCTGGATCGCCCGCATCGGCGGCGACGGCACCGGCCAGACGTTCGGGCGCTACCGCTTCGATCACAACACGATCATCCTCGCCAGCGACTCGGCCGGCGCGTTCCGGCTGTTCGACGGCCTCGACACCTTCGAGGCCCACAACAACGCCATCGTCCGCACGTCGACCGCCGCGACGACGCCGGTGATCCTGCGCGAGGCGGAGGCGACCTGGCGCGCCGGGCGGCAGGTGTCGGGCAGCAACAACTGGGTCATCGCCGACGTCGTCTCCGACGTGCCCGCCGACTGGACCGGCACGCTGCGCGGCGACATGCCGGGCTGGATGGGCTTCGGCGACTACCGGCCGATGGAGGGCAGCCCGCTCATCGACGCGGCGAACCCGACGCCGATGTCGCCGGCTGGCCACGCGTTCCCGATGCCGCTGCCCGAGCCCAGCTTCGAGCCGCCGATCGCGGCGCCGATCAAGCCGGGCGAGGAGGTGCCGCGCCCGCGCGTCGGCACGCTCGACATCGGCGCGTTCGAGTTCGGCATGGGCCCGCCCGTCGATCCCGATGCCGGCGCCGGCCCGGGCGACGGCGATGGTGGCGTCGACGACGGCGACG
This sequence comes from Kofleriaceae bacterium, assembly GCA_035546475.1. GTDB lineage: Bacteria > Myxococcota_A > Polyangia > Haliangiales > Haliangiaceae > UBA2376. The sequence goes on along the minus strand of DASZXE010000426.1, from coordinate 3,755 downwards.
GTGGCACCGGCGGCACCGGCGGCGGTGGCGGCTGCTGCCAGACCGGCGCCTCCGCCCGCGCCTCGTCGCTGCCGGTCGCCCTCGGCCTCCTCGGCCTCACCCTGCGCCGCCGGCGCCGCCGCTGACGGTGGCGGACCAGGCCCGCAGCGTCCGCACGAAGGCGGGGATGTACCTCGGCAGCCGCGGCGGTGACGGCGTGCTGCACCTGGTCCTGGAGCTCGTCGGCAACGCGTTCGATCTGCACCTGGCCGGTCGCTGCTCGACCATCGAGCTCGAGCTCGACGCCGACGGGACGATCACGGTGCGGGACGATGGTCCCGGGTTGCCGGCGGACGGGCGCGGCGCGCAGCCGGCGCTCGACACGCTGCTGACCACGCCGTCGGGGCAGCCGACCGTCGACGGCCACCGTCCGCACGTGCACCTCGGGCTCGGGATCGGTTGGGGCCTGTTCCTGGCGAACGCGTTCAGCGCCCACCTGGAGATCGTTACCGTCCACGACGGCGTCGAGGCGCGCGCGCGGTACGCACGCGGCGAAGTGCTCGAGCCAGCGACGACATCCATCACCCGCAAGCCCGCGGGGACGCTGGTCCGCTGCCGTCCCGATCCGGAGATCTTCTCGACGGTGCGCGTGCCGCGCGTCGAGCTCACGCGCCAGCTCGAGGCCCTGACCTTCCTCGCGCCGAAGCTCACGCTGCGCTGGCGGATCGCCGGCGACGACGAGGCGCGCGCGGGGCTGGCCGCGTGGGTCGCGTCGACCGCGGAGCGCGAGGTGGAGGAGGTCGCACGCCACGCGGGCACGTACGGGGAGGGCGCCGATGCGATCGACGTCGACCTCGCGCTCGCGTGGGAGCCGAGCGGCTACCAGGGAACGCCGCCGCGGATCGATAGCTTCGTCAACTACGTCCGGTCTGCCGACGGCGGCAGTCACGTCGACGGCCTGCTCGACGGCATCTGCACCTTCCTCGGGAATTCCGACCGCACGCGGGTGGCCTGCAAGCTGGTGGCGGCGGTCGCCGTCGTGAAGGCGGACGTGAAGTTCGGCAACCCGACGCGCGATCGGCTGGCGACGCCGGAGGTGCGCGCACCGGTCGCCGCCGCGACGCTCCGTGCGCTCTCGGCGTGGGAGGCGGCATGACCCGCGCAGGCCGCGGCGCTCCGCGAGCGCCTGCGCGGTCGCTGACGTCAGCGGAGCTGGAGCTCGAGCTGCTCGAGCTTGCGGGCCTCGTCGCGGAGGGTGGCGGCGAGCTCGAAGTCGAGGTCCTCGGCGGCGGCCTTCATCGACTTGCGGAGCTTGTCGATGGCGGAGCGGAGCGAGTCGAGGTCGTCGATGTTCTTGAGGTCGACCGACGACAGCGCGGGCCGGCCCTTCTTCGGGATCGGCTCCGCCGGCTGCACGTCGAGGATCGCGCGCGTCACCGTCCTCGGCACGATGCCGTGCGCCGCGTTGTGCTCGAGCTGGAGCGCGCGGCGCCGGCGGGTCTCGGCGACCGCGTGCTTGATCGAGTCGGTCTCGCGGTCGGCGTAGAGGATGACCTTGCCGTTCACGTTGCGCGCCGCGCGGCCGATCGTCTGGATGAGCGAGCGCGTCGAGCGGAGGAAGCCCTCCTTGTCGGCGTCGAGGATCGCGACCAGCGATACCTCGGGCAGGTCGAGGCCCTCGCGCAGGAGGTTGATGCCGATCAGCACGTCGAACTCGCCCTTGCGGAGGTCGCGGATGATCTGGATGCGCTCGAGGGTGTCGATGTCGGAGTGGAGGTACTTCACCTTCACGCCGACCTCGGCGTAGTACTCGGTCAGGTCCTCGGCCATGCGCTTGGTCAGCGTGGTGACGAGGACGCGCTCCTTGCGCTCGACGCGGGCGCGGATCTCGCCGAGCAGGTGATCGACCTGGTGGCCGACCGGCCGCAGCTCGATCTCCGGATCGAGGAGGCCCGTCGGCCGCAGGATCTGCTCGACGACGACGCCCTGCGCCTCCGCCAGCTCCCAGTCGGCCGGCGTCGCCGACACGTAGATCGCGTTCTTGAAGCGGGTGCGCCACTCGTCGAAGCGGAGCGGCCGGTTGTCGAGCGCCGACGGCAGGCGGAAGCCGTACTCGACGAGGATCTCCTTGCGCGCGCGGTCGCCGTTGAACATGCCGCCGATCTGCGGGACGGTCTGGTGCGACTCGTCGACGATGAGCAGATAGTCGGACGGAAAGTAGTCCATGAGCGTGGGCGGCGGCTCGCCCGCCTTGCGGCCCGACAGGTGGCGCGAGTAGTTCTCGATGCCGTTGCAGAACCCCATCTGCTCCAGCGACTCGAGGTCGTACATCGTCCGCTGCTCGAGGCGCTGGCGCTCGAGCAGCTTGCCCTGCTGGGTGAGCTCCTCGAGGCGGCCTCGCAGCTCGACGCGGATGCCCTCGATCGCGCGGCGCAGCGTGTCCTGCGGCGTCGCGTAGTGCGAGGCCGGGAAGATCGTCGTCTCCTCGATCGAGCGCTTCACGCGGCCGCGCAGCGGATCGATCTCCGCCATCGACTCGATGGTGTCGCCCCACAGCTCGACGCGGATCGCGGTGTCGGCCTCGTAGGCGGGGAAGATCTCGAGGACGTCGCCCTTCACCCGGAAGGTGCCGCGGTGGAAGTCGAGGTCGTTGCGCTCGTACTGCAGCTCGACCAGCCGGCGCAGGATGTCGTCGCGCGGGATCTCCGCGCCGACCGCCAGCTTCTGCGTCATCTCCTCGTAGACCTCGCGCGCGCCGATGCCGTAGATGCAGGAGACCGAGGCGACGATGATGACGTCCTTGCGCGACAGGAGCGCGAAGGTCGCCGCGTGCCGCATGCGGTCGATCTCCTCGTTGATGATCGAGTCCTTCTCGATGAAGGTGTCGGTGGTCGGGACGTACGCCTCGGGCTGGTAGTAGTCGTAGTAGCTGACGAAGTAGTGGACGGCGTTGTCCGGGAACAGCTCCTTGAGCTCGCCGTAGAGCTGGGCGGCCAGGATCTTGTTGTGGACCATGATCAGCGTCGGTCGGTTCGACTGCGCGATCACGTTGGCCATCGTGAAGGTCTTGCCCGAGCCGGTGATGCCGAGCAGCACCTGGCCGGCGTCGTTGCGCTCGAGCCCCGACATCAGCTCGCGGATGGCGGTGGGCTGATCGCCGGCGGGCTGATACGGTGCGCGGAGCTGGAACAGCCCGCCGCGCGGCGCGGGCTCGCCCCACGACTCGTCATGATCACGCACGCTCACCGGCTCCGGCTCGCGGATCCGCACGCGCGGCTCGCGCTCGCGCGACTTACGCTTCGTCTTCGGGGCCGCCACGATGCCGCAGCATAGCTCGGACGCTGACAGTGTCCTGTCAGGTTTCCCGCGCGCGGTGGACCGGGTTCGGGGCTTCTACGCGATCCTCGACCGCGACGACGAGGGGGTGGCGCGGGCGCTCGTCGCCGGCGCCGGCGCGACGGTGCTGCAGGTGCGGCTCAAGCCCGCCGGGACGCGGGCGGTGCTGGCGGCGGCGCGGATGGCGCGCCGGGTGACGCGCGAGGCGGGCGCGATGCTCGTCGTCAACGACCGGCTCGACGTGGCGCTGGCGGTCGAGGCGGACGCGGTGCACCTCGGCCAGGACGACCTCGCGCTCGCGGACGCGCGGGCGGCGCTGCGGGCGGCCGGACGCTCGCTCGTCGTCGGGGTGTCGACGCACAGCCTGGCGCAGGTCGACGAGGCGCTGGCGGCGGGCGCCGACTACCTCGGCTTCGGGCCGGTCTTCGCGACGGCGACCA
>DASZXE010000425.1:0-2717 GCA_035546475.1 Kofleriaceae bacterium | reverse complement strand
ACGCCGGCCCGTGAGGGCCCGCGCGCGAGCCATCCTTGAAGCGCTGCCGGCGCCGTTGCATGCTGCGAAGATGAGCGCCCGTGGCCGCCACCGTCGACGTCGCGGCGCGCTCGCGGCCGCGGCGGTGGCGCTCGCCGGGTGCGCCGGCGCCCGCAACGACTGGCCGCTGCCGCCCGCCGGCAGCGGCTCCGACGACGGCGCCGGACAGCTCGCGCAGGCGTCCGTGCAGCTCCGGCTCGAGGGCGGCGACGACGACGACAACAACAACGACGCGCAGGACACGCCGCCGCCGCGCGAAGGCCGCGCGGCGATCTTCGGCACGTGGGCGGGGGGCGCCGGCTACGGCGCCGATCCGTCGCTGTCCGGCTCGGTCTACGGCCTCGACGGCTCCGCCGGCGGCGCGATGTACGCCTACGGCAGCGGGCCGCCGTTCGGCATCACCGGACCGTCGCTGCCGCCGCGCACCGACGGCGGCGCCGCCGCGGTGGTGGGCGTCGTCACCTGGCGCGGCGACCGGGGCATCGCGTGGCCGGCCGGTTGCGCGGGCGCGCGCGTCGCGCACGCGGGTGGCGCCACCGAGGGCGCGCTCGTCTACCTGGCCAACGCGCCGCTCCGTCACGGCCCGTTCGACGACGAGCGGTGGACGCCCGCGCGCGGCGCGATCGAGGCCGACGGCTGCGCGCTGTGGCCGCCCGCGCAGATGGTGGGCCCAGCGCCCGGCATGGTCGACGTCGAGAACGCCAGCGCCGAGCCGCTGTCGATGACGATCGGCTCGGCCGCGGTCGAGCTCGAGCCCGGCGCCGACTGGCGGCTGCCGGTGCAACAGGTCGGCGTGATCCGCGTCGACGCCGGCACGCGCGCGCCCGCCTGGGTGCTCGGCGAGAACCACGACTACTTCACGGTGACCGACGCGCTCGGCCGCTTCGCGCTCGACGGTGTCCCCGCCGGCACCTACGACCTCGTCGTCTGGTACCCGCCGCTGGTGCGCGCCATGGACGGCGATCGGCCCCAGTGGACCGACGCGACCGCCATCCACCGCCGCGTCACCGTCGGCGCGACCGGCGCCGTCCGCGTCGCCGTCGCTCTCGACCCCGCCCCGTAGCGCCCACCGCGGGCTCGATGGCCTGGTGGCGCTCCGGGCTCGCGGGACGCCGTTCGGCCGCGCTGCTCGCCCGGGCGCCCGGCCGCGGGAGTGTCCGGCTGCCGGCCACGCGCGTCCGGCGGCCGGACGCTAGTGTCCGGATACCGGACGTTTTTCACCAGGGTCCGCGGACTTGCGCGTGGCACGGACGTTGAACTGGGAGGCGCGCAGAACCCACGGAGGATTCACGCAATGAACGGAATGAGCACCCCTGTCAACAAGCCGCGCATGTTCAAGGTCATCTCGCCGATCGAGAAGAAGGACGGCAGCACGTTCTGGATGCGCGTCGGCACCGGCTACCCGAACAAGGACCAGTCGATCAACCTGTACCTCGACGCGATCCCCTTCAACCACAAGCTGCAGCTCCGCGAGGTCGACGACGAGGACCTGCAGCCCCGCGGCCGCAAGCGCGAGGACGGCGCGCCGTCGTCGCCGTCGGACCTGCCCTTCTGAGGAGGCGTGTCATGCACCCGATGAGCATGTCCACGCGGTGCGGGCCGGCGATCGCGATCCCGCGCCGCCGGCCTCCGGCCGCCGATCCGCCGCCGACCCTCCCGCCCGACGAGGACGACGACGCCGAGGATGACGACGACCACGCCGACGACGAGCCGTCGCGCGAGGGCATCGGCTCGCGCCGGGGCCTCGACTCGCGCGACGCCCCCGACTCCGGCCGGCGCCACGCCCCGCCGGACGATGCCGGCTCGCGCGAGGACCTCGACTCGCGCGAGGACGCCGACTCGCCGGACGCTGCCGGCCCGCGCGAGGACCTCGACTCGTGCCTTGACGCCGACTCGCCGGACGACGTGGAGTCGCCCGACGAGGCTGGCACGCCCGGCGACGGCGACTCGCTCGCCGCTTCGGCGGGCGCGCGAGCGAGGTCGGCGCGCGTCGCCGGCCGGTTGCGGGTGCCGGGGGAACCGACGCCACGTGGCCGCGTCCGCCTGCAGAAGGCGATGACGATGGCCGCGCTGGCGGCGATCCTCGCGCTCGGCGGCGTCTTCGGGCTGCGGCCGCGGCTCGCGGAGGCAACGCCGCGAACGCTCGGCGTCGCGGCGGCGCGCGCCGACGGCCCGGTCACGACGCCCGCAGCCGGCGACGGCTCGCGCGCTCCCGCACCGCCACCACGGACCACGACGGCTCCGGCACAGTCCGGGACCTCGTCGTCCGCACCCGTGGCCGCGGGACCGAGCGGGTCGACCCCGGCGAAGGCGGCGAGCGCCGCGACCGCCGGCCCGGACACGGACGTCAGCGGCGGTGATGCGGCGGCGGCGACCGACGGGACCCGTGCGCCCGGCGGCAAGCGGGTCACCGGTCGGCTCAACCTGAACACGGCGACGGCGGAGCAGCTCATGCTGCTGCCCGGCGTCGGTCCGGCGAAGGCCGACCGCGTGATCACCTGGCGACGGCGCAACGGCACGTTCCATCGTGTCGCCGACCTGCGGCGGGTGAAGGGCTTCGGCTACCGCACCGTCAAGCGGCTCGAGCCCAACCTCGACATCCAGGGCGACACGACCCTCCGCGCCGGGGGCGGCTGACACCCGCCCCCGCCGCCGGCTGACACCCGCCCCCGCCGCCG
>DASZXE010000424.1:0-4212 GCA_035546475.1 Kofleriaceae bacterium | reverse complement strand
CCTTCGCGGTGATCCGGTTCTCCTCGATGCCCTTCTTCACGAAGTACGCGCGGACGCTCTCGGCGCGCGCCTGCGACAGCTCGAGGTTGTCGGCGAACTTGCCGCCCTTCTTGATCGGCTGGTCATCGGTGTGGCCCTGGATCTCGATCTTGAGGTCGGGGAACTCCTTCAGGACCGCGACGGCCTGGTCGAGGATCTTGTTCGACGTCGCCAGCAGCGCGTCGGAGTTCACGCGGAAGTTGATGCCCTGGATGGCGCCCGTGAACTTCTTGATCTTCGCGGGGATCTCGTCGGGGCAGCCGTCCTCGTCCTGGTAGCCGTTCTTGGTCTCCGGCTCGTTCACGCACTTGTCGGCCGCGTCGAGCACGCCGTCACCGTCGTTGTCCGGATCCGGGCAGCCGTCGTCGTCCTGGAAGCCGTCCATGTCCTCCTTGACCTTCGGGCACTTGTCCGAGGCGTCCGGCACGCCGTCGCCGTCCTTGTCGGCGGCGACCGGGGCCGGCGTCGGCGTCGGAGCCGGCGGGGTCGGGGTCGGGGTCGGAGCCGGGGCCGGCGCCGGCGCGGGGGTCGGCGTCGGGGTCGGCTCGACCTCGCCGCCCGGATGGCCCGCGCCCGGGTTGTTGCCGAGGATGATGAAGACCATGCCGCTCGCGTCGTCGGACGGCGGGAAGCCCTTCGCCTCGAGGCGGCTGGCGGCGACGCCCTCCTTGACGAGGAAGCTCTTCACCGACTCGGCGCGCTCCTGGTTGAGCTTCTGGTCGGCGTCCTTGGTGTGACCCTCGATGCGGACGTGCACGTCGCCGCGCGCCTTGAGCGAGGCGGCCATCGCCTTCATCGCCGCGTGGCTCGCGCTGCGGACGCGCGCCTTGTCGAACACGACCTCGAACGTCGCGTCCGGGCAGCCGTCGTTGTCCTCGACGGAGTTGACCGTCTCCGGGTCGTCCGGGCAGGCGTCCGAGGCGTCGTCGATGCCGTCGCCGTCGGTGTCGTGCGACGGGCAGCCGTGGTGGGCCGCGTCGCCGGCGTCGGTCGGGCACTGGTCGTCGGCGTCGGCCACGCCGTCCTGATCGGCGTCGAGGTCCGGGCAGCCGTCGTCGTCCTGGAAGCCGTCCATGTCCTCGGCCTCGTTCGGGCACTTGTCCTCGTCGTCCGAGACGCCGTCGCCGTCGTTGTCGTAGTCCGGGCAGCCGTCGGCGTCCTCGAAGCCGTCCTTGTCCTCGGCGGCCAGCGGGCACTTGTCGTCGGCGTCGAGGATGCCGTCCTCGTCGTTGTCGGTCTCCGGGCACCCGTCGGTGTCCTGGAACCCGTCCATGTCCTCCGGGTCCTTCGCGCACTGGTCATCCTCGTCGGGGATGCCGTCGTGGTCGCGATCCGGGCCGCGGTGGTGCGAGATCTCGCCCGGCGTATGGCGCTCCTCCTTCTGCTGGATGAGCCGCACGCCGGCGATCACGCGGTACGGGGCGGCGCCGTAGCCCTGGGTCAGGCCGGTGCCGCCGCCGATGTCGAGCGCGAGCTGCTTCGTGATCATGTACTGGCCGGACGCCAGGATCTCGGCCGGGAACTCCTCGGGGCCGAGCTTGGAGATGACGTGCATCTGCTCGGACAGGTCGAGCGGCGCGCTCATCAGGCCGAGGCGGCCGTAGGCGGCGAGGCCAACCGCGAGCTTGTGCGGCAGTACCTGGTACTGGCCGGCGGCCGACCAGACGATCTCGTCGTCGACGTAGAGGTTGGCGACCTTCGCCGAGTCCTGGCGGTACTGGTAGCCGCCGTCGAGGCCGAGGCTGATCGGGCCGTGCCGCCAGTCGACGAGCAGGCGGGGGTCGACGATGATGCCCTCGTCGCCGATGAAGTTCGCCTGGCCGGTCGGGATCGACACGCCGAGGTCGAAGGCGATGTCGAAGTCGCCAGGGCGGAGGAGCTGCACGCGGCCGCTGACCTTCGGGTTGCCGACGCCGGCCGAGCCGAGCGGGTCCTGGTTGACCTGCGGGGCGAAGTCGGTCGACTGGTGCAGCACGAGCGGCAGCGCGAGCCGCAGGTCGAAGCGGCCGAGGCCGTAGAGCACGCCGAGGTCTGCGCGCAGCCGCGAGTTGAGGATGTCACCGACGACCTTGCAGCCGCTGCCGGGGTCGTTGCCGTCCTTCACGCAGATGTCGAGCGGCGGGCCGGCGTAGTGGAAGAGCATGCCGACCGCGTACGTGCCCATCGTCTGGGTGCGGGCGCCGTCCATGAGGCCGATCTGCTCGGGGTCGGCCGAGGCGAGGAACTGCTCTGGATCGAACCCGCTGTACTGGAACGAGATCTCCTGCTGGCCGTTGCCGCCGACGTCGTCGGCGCGCGCGGGCCGCGTCCCGGGCGTGAACAACAGCCCGAGGCCGAGGCCCAGGCAGGCTAGACGGACGGCGATGCCACCGATGGAGCGCATGCTTCCTCCAGACCGAAGGCTCGGTCGAAGTCGACCTCGAGCAGCATGAACGAGCAGGACGGGCAGATGAGCCAGCCGGGGACCGGGAACCGGCGCGCGGCGCGGAGCTTGTACAGCTCGTGCTGGAGCTGGACGTACAGGTGCGGCGGGATCCCGTCGGTGAGGCCGTACGACGTGCCGTCGATCGGCCACAGCGGCGAGTAGAGCGGCGAGATGCCGTGGTCGAGCAGGAAGGTCGCGCCCTCGAGCACGCTGGCGAGGAACGCCTCGTGGCTCATGCCGGGGCCGGGCGGCACCAGCTCGAGGCCGGCGACGAACGCCGAGCCGACGTTGCCGCGGCCGAAGACGTCGACGGCGCCGACCAGGCCGTTGATCCAGCGCTCGCGGCCGACGTGGGCCGACTTGCCCGGGCAGCAGGCGGCGAAGGTGGCCGCGTCCCAGACCTCGAGGTTGTAGCAGGCGCTGTCGGCGCCCGCGTCCTTGAAGCGGCGCGAGCCGGCCGGGTCGACGGCGCCGGAGCCGATCGTCACCCGCAGGCGATCGCCGACGCCGCGGCGCACGGCCTCGACGACCGGCAGGAAGCGCTCGACCTCCTGCACCGGGTCGAGCACCGAGCCGCCGGTGATGTAGACGTGGCCGGCCTTCGGATCGGCGGCGGCCGCGCGCATCACGGCCTCGATGCGGCGCGGGATGAGCTCGTCGAGGACGACGTCGCCCTGCTTCTGGCCGAGGACGTTGGACCGCTTGTCGAAGCGGCCGTACGCGCAGAACGAGCACTTCTGCGAGTGGCCGGCCGGGCCGCGCGCGGTGAAGTACTCGCAGCCGGGCGCGACGTTGACGACGATCATGTCGCCGAGCTGCTCGGCTCCGGCGGCGAACGGGTCGAGGCCGTCGGCGGTGCGGAACGCGTTCCAGCCGTGGCTCTTGACGAACGTGACGTCGGTGAGCGCGCGGTCGGGATCGGTCGCGCCCTCGCCGGCGGCGTGCAGCGTGTAGCGGCCGCGGTCGTCGCGGCGGACCTCGAGGCTCGCGCGATCGTCGACGCGGATGCGCGCGACCGCCTTGCCGCCGAGGTCGAACAGGTACGGCACCGGCACGCTCTCGGCGAGCCCGGAGGCCATCTTGCGGCGGTACGGATAGAAGTTCGGGGCCGCGCCCTCCTCCACCGCGTGGCGCAGCGCCTCCGTGAAGCGCAGCCCCCCGAACATCAGCTCGGCCTTCCAGAGGATGATCTCGGGGAGGTCGGCGAAGCGTTCACGAAGACGGTAATGCATGGTGCACAACAGGATGAGCCGTGAGGGCAGGTGCGTCGAGCGTCGAGCGGCCGGAGCGGGAGCCGGGGCAGGAGCGGGAGCCGGAACCGGCGATGAGGGGCCCCGCGGGGCTGCCCCTCAGCCCGGCTGACGATCGCCGAGGTCGGCGCGCCGGATCAGCAAGCCGGCCTACAAGCGGAACAAGCGGGAGACGAAATCAGGGCAAAAAAAAAGAGGCCCCGGGGTCGCGCCCCGGGGCCTCGTGACGACTACCGGCGGCGGCGGCGGACCGAGCCGACGAGGCCGACCAGGCCCAGGCCGAGCGCGATCAGCGAGCCGGTGCCCGGCGCGCTGCTCGACTGGCAACCACCACCGTTGACCACGACCTCGGGGTCATCGACCGGCGCGTTGACGGTGAACGTGTTCTCCGGGGAGAACTCGCTCATCGCGCCCGAGCGGTCGACCGCGCGGGCACGCCAGGTGTAGGTCGCGCGGTTCTGCAGCTCGCTCGAGATCGAGGTGACCGTGCCGCTGACG
>DASZXE010000423.1:0-20525 GCA_035546475.1 Kofleriaceae bacterium | reverse complement strand
GCAGCCCGCCCGACGCGACCGCGACCAGCCCCTCGTTCACCGCCGCCACGGTCGCCACCGCCGTCGGCAGGCCCCAGTCCCACAGCTCGTGGCCGAGCGCCGCCGCCGCGCCGCCCACCGGCGCGCGCTTCGCCTCGACCGCGACCCAGCTCGTGCCGCCGGCGCCGCTGACGTCGACGGTGGTGACGCCGACCGCCTTCAGCCGCGCGCACGCCTCGCGCGACAGCCCGCAGCCGGTCTCCTTGACGATGACCGGCATCGCCGCGAGCTCGACGACGCGCGCGATGGTGTCGATCGCCCCGCGGAAGTCGCGGTCGCCGCGCTCCTGGATCAGCTCCTGCGCCGGGTTGAGGTGGATCGCCATCGCGTCGGCGCCGATCCGCCTGGCCAGCTCGATCGCGCGCTCGGGCCCCATGGCGCCCGCCTGCACGACGCCGAGGTTGCCGATCAGCACCAGGTCGGGCGCGACGTCGCGGACCTGGAAGGTGTCCTCGAGCTCCGGCAGCTCGTCCATCGCGCGCTGCGAGCCGACGCCCATCGCGACGCCGGCCTCGGCCGCCGCGCGCGCGAGGTCGCGGTTGATCGCCGCCGCCGCGCCGGTCCCGCCGGTCATGCCGGTGATGACGATCGGCGCGCGCAGGCGCCGCCCGCACAGCTCCGTCGACAGGTCGAGCCCGGCGACCGCCAGCTCCGGCAGCGCCTGGTGCACGAGGTGCACCTGCTCGAGCAAGGTCGTGCGCACGAAGTCGGCCGCGCCCGACGCCGCGACCTCGAGGTGATCGGCCTTGCGCCGCGCGATGTCCGGTGGCTCCGCACCCATCGGCGCGACTCTACCGCGGGCGCCGTCCGCGCGGACGGTGGCACACGAGCTCACGACGAGATCGTCGCCGGGAGCGTCGCCACGGCGCGGGACATGCGTCCGAGCGGCGCGCATATCCCGGCGGAGGAACCTCGCGCTGCTCGGTTCCGGACCTCGGGCCTTCGCCGTCGCTCAGGTCCGCGCGACCAGCAGGTCGCCCTGGACGGCGAAGCCGGCGACCGGGCCGGTGAGCAGCGGCGCGACCTCGGCGCCCTTGCCGCCGAGCGGGATCTTCTTCTCGGCGAGGATCTCGGCGATGCGGCGGCGGAACCGGCCGCTCTCCTCCTCGGGGCGGAGGAACGCCTCGAGCAGCGGGCCGCCGATCATCGACGCGTCGTGCGGCGCGAGCCCGTCGGCGGCGGCGCAGCGGACGTTCTGATCGAAGTCCTTCAGGTACGGTGCGAGCCGCTTCACCCGCTCCGCCGCCGGCACCTTCTCCAGCTCGGCGAGCCAGCGGATCGCGTCGAGGCGCCGCTCCGGGTCGCGGGTGTAGCCCGGCTCCTCGGTGGCGAAGATCGCGTCGGCGACCTCGCAGATGTCGTCGGGGCCGCCGACCCGCTCGACGATCTTGAGCGCGAACGACAGTTGCGGCGCGCTCTTCACGTAGCGGGTCACCGGCGCCAGCGCGGCGGGGCCGAAGCCGACCATGACGTCGACGACCCAGTTCTTCTCCTGTTCGTCCTCCACGCCCTTCAGGCTGGTGATGCCGAACCGCTTGCACAGGCCGTAGAGGGCGTCCGGCGAGCCGTCCTTCACGAGCTGGTCCATCGCCGCCCAGCGATCGCCCTGCTGTGCCAGCTTGTTGGTGGCGCGCTCGATCGTACGTTGCAGCGCCTTTTCCTTCGAGAACAGTCCGAACACCATCGCCCTGCAACCTAGCACCGGGCCGATCGGGTCGCTAGCTGGCCGGCTGGCCAGGTGTCCTGTGAACGATCAGAAGTGCCAGCCGAGCGCGACGCTGGCGCCGGCGCGATCGACCTGCGGCGCGATCGTGACGAGGCTCGACTCCTTGTGGTGGCCGCCGGTGGCGTCGAGGACGAAGAAGGTGATCGCGGCGGCGGTCGTCACCCCGGCGGCGGCGAACGCCCAGGTCGACAGCTTGTCGAACCGCCTCCCCTCGTGGACGAGGTCGTCGTACTGGTCGTCGATCTCGTCCCACCGGAGCGGCCGTTCGTTGCCGTTGTCGGTCGTGCGGAAGTCGATGAGCGCGCTGATGTCCTCCTCGGAGCCCTCGGCCGACAGCGCGAGGACGGAGCCCACCGCGACCAGCGCGATCGTGGTGCCGGTCGCGATCCACCCGGCCGAGCGCTGCCAGGTCGACGGCGTGTCGGTGAACGACGGCCCGCCGGTCCCGAGCGACGGCAGCGTGTCGGGATCGCTCGGCGGCGCGTCGCTCAGCCCCGGCTTCGTCCCGTGCGTCCCCACCTCCGCCCCCGCCGCCGTCCCGGCCTCGGTCCCCGCCGTCTCCGGTCCCGCGCCCGCTCCTGCGCCGGCTCCCGCTCCCGCGGCCCCGGTCCCCGCTGTCCCCGCCGCCCCCGTCCCCGCCGCCTTGCAACCCTCCCGCCGCTCCTCCGCCATCGCCCGGTACTCCGGGCTCGGGTTCGCCTCCGCCAGGTAGCGATCGAACGCCGCTCGCGCCGCCTCGCACGCGCCCGCCGACGCATCCGCCGTCCCGAGCTTGAGCAGCAGGATCGGATCCTTCGAGAGGTCGTACGCCGCCTGGTACTCGCGGGCCGCGTCGCTCCACGCCTGCCGCGCCATCGCCTCCTCCGCCGCCTGGTAGTGGACCGCCGCCTCCTTGAAGTCCGGCTGCGCCTCCGCGCGCCGCGCCGCCATCGCCGCCACGGCGATCGCGATCGCCGCCGCCGACCAGGTCGCGAGCTTCATCGCCCGAGACTAGCTCATCGGTGCCGGCCACGCGACGCGCCGTGACGCGACGCGCGACGCCGCCGTGCTATCAACCGCGCCATGGCCAAGATCGACCTGGTCCGGAACATCGGGGTCGTCGCCCACATCGACGCCGGCAAGACCACGGTGTCGGAGCGCTTCCTCTATTACTCGGGGAAGATCCACAAGGTCGGCGAGGTCCACGAGGGCGAGACGACGACCGACTGGATGCCGCAGGAGCGCGAGCGCGGCATCACGATCACGGCCGCCGCGATCACGTTCGAGTGGGGCAAGCACGAGATCCACCTGATCGACACGCCCGGCCACGTCGACTTCACGATCGAGGTCGAGCGCTCGCTGCGCGTCCTCGACGGCGCGGTCGTCGTCTTCTGCGCGGTCGGCGGCGTCCAGCCGCAGTCGGAGACCGTCTGGCACCAGGCCGACAAGTTCCACGTGCCGCGCCTCGCGTTCGTCAACAAGATCGACCGGGTCGGCGCCGCCTACGACAGCGTCGTCACCGAGATCCGCGAGCGGCTCGGCGCCAACCCGGTGCCGATCCAGGTGCCGATCGGCGCCGAGGACAAGTTCGAGGGCGTCGTCGACCTGCTCACCCAGCAGGCCCTCTACTTCTCCGGCGAGCTCGACGAGAAGCCGGAGGCGCGCCCGATCCCCGGCGAGCTGGCGGCCGCCGTCGCCGAGGCGCGCGACCGCCTGGTCGCCGCGATCGCCGATCACGACGACGCCATCGCCGAGAAGTACCTCGAGGGCGCCGAGATCCCGGTCGCCGACCTCAAGGCCGCGCTCCGCCGCGCCGTCATCGCCGTCAAGGTGGTGCCGGTCCTGGTCGGCACCGCGCTGCGCAACAAGGGCATCCACCCGCTCCTCGATGCGGTCATCGACTACCTGCCGTCGCCGGCCGACCTGCCGCCGGTCACCGGCGTCGATCCGCGCCACACCACCGAGCGGCTCGTCCGCGCGCCGAAGAACAACGAGCCGTTCGCCGCGCTCGCCTTCAAGATCGCGATGGACGAGGGCCGCAAGGTCGTCTTCCTCCGCATCTTCTCCGGCACCGTCTCGCCCGGCGACGAGCTGCTGAACGCGCGCACCGGCAAGAAGGAGAAGGTCGCGCGGCTGTTCCGCATCCACGCCGACAAGCGCGAGCGTCTCGACAAGGCGATCGCCGGCGAGATCGTCGCTGCCGCCGGCCTCAAGGACGCCACCACCGGCGACACGCTGTGCGACGCCAAGGCGCCGATCCTCCTCGAGCGGATCGACACCTACGAGCCGGTGATCTCGCAGGCGATCGAGGCGGAGAACAACGCCGCCAAGGAGCGCCTCGACTTCGCGCTGCAGAAGATGGTCGAGGAGGACCCGACCTTCCGCGTCAAGGAGGACGCCGACACCGGCCAGACGATCATCTCCGGCATGGGCGAGCTGCACCTCGAGATCATCGTCGACCGGATGCGCCGCGAGTACGGGGTGGCGGCCAGCGTCGGCAAGCCGCAGGTCGTCTACCGCGAGACCGTGCTCGGCGAGGCGACCGGCCAGGCCGTGTTCGATCGCGAGCTGCGCGAGCAGAAGATCTACGGCGAGGCGACCTGCCACGTGAAGTCGCGCGCGCGCGGCGCCGGCATGTCGTTCGGCAAGGCGCTGCCCGCCGGCCTGCTGGTCAGCGAGGCGGTCGTCGACGCCGCCATGCAGGGGCTCCGCGACGCGGCGTCGTCGGGCGCCGACGGCTTCCCGCTCGAGGACGTCGCGGTGACGCTCACCGGCGTCGGCGTGCAGGAGGGGGCCGACGGCGTCATCGGCGCCCGGGCGGCCGCCGCCGAGGCGTTCCGCCGTGCCGTCATGGGGGCGCAGCCGGTCCGCCTCGAGCCGATCATGGCGGTCGAGGTCACCACCGACGACGAGTTCCTCGGCGCGATCATCGGCGACCTCAAC
This sequence comes from Kofleriaceae bacterium, assembly GCA_035546475.1. Taxonomy (GTDB): domain Bacteria; phylum Myxococcota_A; class Polyangia; order Haliangiales; family Haliangiaceae; genus UBA2376. The sequence continues at coordinate 15,838 of DASZXE010000423.1, read as the reverse complement.
CAGCGGCGCGGCCAGGTCGTCGACGTCGAGACCCGCGGGCCGAAGAAGGTCGTCACCGCCCACGTGGCCCTGCGCAACATGTTCGGCTACTCGACGCGGATGCGGTCGCTGTCCGAGGGGCGCGCCACCTTCATGATGCGCGCGCACGCCTACGACACGCTGGGCGCCTGACCCCGGGCCTGGCCGGCGGCCGGGAGTGGCGGCGGGGAGGCGTGCCGGATCTTGCCGGACCGCCGGTGTCCGCCCGGACCGCCGTGTCCGCGTGTCCGCGGTGCGTCCGCGCCAGATCGTGCGCAGAAAGTCCGGCAGGGCGACTGGCGATATGACACCATGGGGGTGATATGGTCAGTCGAGGGGACGTGCCGCCGATCGCCGTCGATCGCCGCCGGGGGAGCCCGGCGTGCCCGTCGGTGCGGGGACGTCCGGTGGCCGCCGGGCCGGGGCCGGGCCCCGGGAGGAGTCAGCGAGTCATGCACGGTCAGGTCCTGAGTCGGGCCGTCGAGAGTCAGGTCGAGGACCGGGCGCGCCCGTCCGTCACGGTCGCGCTCACGCCGATGGGGCCGATGGTCGACGTCTACGATCATGTCGTGCCCGGCACGCCGCCGATCGCGTGCACGTCGTACGTGACCCGCGGCTTCCGCGACCTCGGCCACGACGAGATCGTCTTCACCCTGCGCACCGATCACCGGCCGGAGCGGGTGTTCGTCCTCCACCCGGTCGACCTCCTGCGCCTCCTCCACTGGCGCATCCAGGGCGGCGAGCGCCTGCAGCCGGGCGCGCTGGTCGGCCCGCCGCTGACGCGCGCGATCGACTGGCCGCCGATCACCGGCTTCGCGTTCGAGCGGGCGCTGCCGATCGCCGGCCTCGACCTCCCGCGCCGCACGCTCGCGATGCTGGCCCTGTTCGGCCCCGAGCACGACGTCGCCCACGCGTTCGGACCGGCGCGCGTGCTGTCGCGCCTGGCGGTGGCGGCCGGCCGCTTCCCGGCGCCGGCGTGGTGCGATCTCGACCGCGCGCCGGTGGCGGCGGCCGGCGAGGTGTCGCGGCTCGGGCGCACGCACGCGCTCCGGCTGCCGGCGGTGACGGTCACCTGCGAGGCGGGCGGGCTGCACCTGCGGGTCGCCCGCTCGGTGCGGCCGGCGCTCGCCCGCTCGCTCGACGGCCTGCCGGCGCCGTTCGCGCTGCTGGCGACGCTCGACCGGCGCGCCGACGCGCGGCTGGTCTGGGTCCCCGGCCAGGAGCGGCCGCGCCGGTTCGCGCCGCCCGGCTCGCGCGGCGCCGCGGTCGGCGGCGCGTTCGTCGCGTTCGTCGAGGGCCACCGGGAGGACGCGATCGGCCTCGCCGAGGACGGCTTCGTCGTCGCGCTGACCGACGCCGCCGCCAGCTCGCTGCGGACGGCGATCCGGATCGGCGCGTCGCTCGAGCTGCCGGCGGCGGCGGGGCGCAGCTTCCGGCTCGCCTGGACCGCCGATCCCGACTGAGGCGCCTCGCGCGGCGCGCCCCGGTGCCGCGCAGGTCGTGCGCGGATCCCCCGGACCGCCGCGGCCGATGCGCGGCGGCGCCGCAGGTCCATGGGCAACCATGCGTCGTCACGCGCGCGCCGCCGCCGGCCGCGTGGCGCGGCCGATGCACCGTGATGGGGCATGCGGTCCTATCGAGACGTCATCGCCACCGCTCTCGCGCTCGCGTTCGGGATCGTCGTCGTGGAGGCCGATCGCGGCGTCGCCCAGACGCCGCCACCGTCGAAGCCGGAGGCGGCGCCGGCCCCCGAGGCGCCGGAGTGGACGCCGGTCCCGATGCGCGCCGGCAAGGTCGTGCTGCCGATCACCGGCCTCGCGATCGAGCTGCCCAAGGACGCGCGCAAGACCGCGACCTGGATGCTGAGCGGGAGCTGGTCGCTCGGCGACGACGGCACGTCGTTCGACGGCCGCGACGTGATCGACCAGAAGCTCGGCGACAAGCTCGTCGCCGGCAACTGGATCCACATCGGCTACTTCAACGCCGGCGCGTGCGAGAAGGTCGTGCAGGAGCTCGACGTCCCCGATCGCTGGACCTCCGAGGCCGACCTCTGGGGCCTGCACTTCCAGGTCGCCGGCGGCACCTGGGACTTCGAGAGCGAGCTCGGCAAGGCGCCGGCGGTCGCGCTGTGCACCGCCACGGCCGACGGCCAGAGCCTGCTCCTCTACCACTTCTTCCTCGAGGATCGCCCGCCGACCGGGACGGCCGGCGTCGACGTGCTGGCGAAGGATCGCCTGCTCGAGCGGGTCGCGCGCGCGTGGAAGGCCGGGCAGAGCGGCGTCGCGTGGCCGACCCACCGGCCCGAGATCCGCCAGCGCGGCAGCACGCCGGCGGCGCGCCGGGTGACGCTGTCGGCGTCGAAGCTCGACGTCGCGCTGCCCGACGACGGCTTCGTCTGGCTCGTGCGCACCGGCGCCGACGGCACCGACTTCCTCGATCGGATGGCGCCGTCGCTCCCCGACGTGACGCTCGAGGTCGCGCGCATGGTCGGCAGCACCTGCGACACGCTCGTCCCGGCGATCGCGGAGGCCAACGGCACCTACGACGAGCCGGCGCCGACCGGCGTGCCGCTCGGCTGGCGCGCGTACCCGACCCTCCAGATCGACACCCACCACGAGCGGCTGATCTGCCGCGACGTGAACGGCGCCGCGCTGATCGTCGGCCTGCTCGGCTCGCCGAGCCTCGCGCCCGCGTCGCGCGACTTCGCCCCGTTCGCGCCGGTGCTCTCCGCGCTCGAGACCGCCGCGCGCTGAGCGGTCCTCTCGCGCGAGCGCGCGACCCTCGCCCCGGCGGTTCGGCGGCTCGTGGCGAGCATCGCATCGCGTCGCATCGGCCTCGCATCGCATCGCGAAGCACTTCATGAAGCGCGCGCCGTCGACGACCTCGGCGGCGCGCGAGGCGTCAAGCTTCTGGCGAAGCGCGCCGATTTCTGGCCCGCACGATCGCTCGCACCGAGCATGGCGACGTGCAGCGACCGACCCGCCGCCTGGTCCGCCCGGCCACCCTCGCGCCTCGCCTCGGCCGCGCTCCGCGCCGCGCGATCGCGCCGCCCCCCGCGAGCCCCGCCTCGACCTCGCCGATCATCAAGTGGGTCGGCGGCAAGTCGAAGCTCCTCGGCGAGCTCGTCCTCCGCCTGCCGCCGCGCCACGAGCGCTACTTCGAGCCGTTCGCCGGCGGCGCCGCGCTCTTCTTCCACCTCGCGCCCGCGCGCGCCGTGCTCGCCGATCTCAACCCGGACCTGATCGCGATGTACCAGGCGGTCGCCGCCGATCCGGCCGGCCTGATCCGCCGCCTCGGGCTCCACCGCGACGCCCATGATCAGGCGCACTACTACCAGGTGCGCGAGCGCTGGAACGATCGCTCGGTGTCGTGGTCCGCGATCGATCGCGCGGCCGCGTTCGTCTACCTCAACCGCACCTGCTTCAACGGCCTGTGGCGGGTCAACCGCTCCGGCGCCTTCAACGTGCCGATGGGCCGCTACACGAACCCGCTCATCTGCGATCCCGACGGCCTCGGCGCCGCCGCCGCGGTGCTCGCGCGCGCCGACGTCCGCTGCGCCGACTACCGCCGCGCCGTCGCCGACGCCGGCCCGGGCGATCTCGTCTACTTCGATCCGCCGTACGACCCGCTGACGCCGACCGCGAACTTCACCAGCTACACCGGCGACGGCTTCGGCCCCGCCCAGCAGGCGGAGCTCGCCGACACCGTCCGCGCCCTCGCGGCGCGCGGCTGCCACGTGCTCGTCTCCAACAGCGACACGCCGCGGGTGCGCGCGCTCTACAAGGGGCTGCGCATCGATCGCGTGCGCTGCCCGCGCGCGATCAACAGCGACGCCGCCCGCCGCGGCGAGGTCGACGAGGTGATCGTCGTCGCCGGCCCGGCGCCGCGCGCCGCCCGCCGCGCCCTCGCCGCCCGCTGAGCCGCGCGGGCCGACCCCGGATCGGTCCACGTCTCGAACGGTGCATCTCGCCTGAACCCTGCTCGCCAGCGCCGCCGTTCGGGGGCACATTCGGCGCCATGATCACGCTCTACACCGCTGCGACGCCGAACGGCTGGAAGGCCTCCATCGCGCTCGAGGAGCTCGGCCTGCCCTACGAGGTCCGCGCCCTCGACCTCGAGAAGAAGGAGCAGAAGGAGCCCTGGTTCCTCGCCATCAACCCCAACGGCCGCATCCCGGCGATCGTCGATCACGACCCCGGTGACGGCGGCGGCGACCTGCCGATCTTCGAGTCGGGGGCGATCCTCGTCTACCTCGCCGAGAAGAAGGGCAAGCTGCTACCGACCGACGTGCGCGGCCGCTCGCAGGTGATGCAGTGGCTCATGTTCCAGATGGGCGGCATCGGCCCGATGATGGGCCAGGCCAACGTCTTCGTGCGCTACGCGCCGGAGCGGATCCCGTACGCGATCGACCGCTACCAGCGCGAGTCGCGCCGCCTGTTCGAGGTGCTCGAGAGCCGCCTCGTCGATCACGAGTACCTGGCCGGCGACTACTCGATCGCCGACATCGCCAACTGGAGCTGGGTCCGCGGCCACAAGTGGGCCGAGCTCTCGGTCGACGGCCTGCCGGGCGTGCAGCGCTGGCTCGCCGCGATCGGCGAGCGCCCCGCCGCGCAGCGCGGCGTCCAGATCCCCGCGCGCCCCGCCACCGCCTCCGACGAGCAGCGGGTGAAGGCCGCCCGCACGCTCCTCGTCTGACGTCGCGCGCGACCTCGCACGTCGAGCGCGAGGAGGAAGCGTCCGGCGGCGGCCGGATGGGTGCTCGAGCCGCTCGCGCGGTCCGCGGACGGACCGTGTCGCCGCGCGAAGCAGCGACCAGCGACCCTCGACGACGTCCGCCGGCGGCCGAGCTGAAGGGAAGGGCGCCCGGAGGCGCGCGAGGTCAGAGCGGGGTGGCGGCGGCGTAGGCCTGCGTCGTCGCGTCGTAGTCGACGAGCACGCCGACCGCGTGGGCGGCCTTCGCGATCGCGACCAGCTCCTCGCGGTTGCTGCGCACGACCAGCCGGGGCTCGGCGCCCTCGAGGTCGGCCGCCGCCACGAAGGCGCGCGCCTTGGCGACGTTCTTCCAGACGAGCAGGTACGCCTCGACGTCGCCCGACTTCGCCATCACCGGCACGCGACCATCGCCATCGGCGATGGGTAGCTGGCCCTCGTTGGCGACCAGCACCACCCAGGTGCCCTCGAGGCCCGCGCCCGGCCCGGTCGGCGCGGTGCGGTGAGGCGGTACGGTACCGCGGCTTCTCGAGGACCCGGGGGCAGAGACTTCTTGCATGGACACGCTCCGTTAGTTTGCGCAGGGTTACTCGCAGGTCCGCCCCCATGGTGTCAAGCCGAATCACCCGACCCGGGATCGCGCCCGCGCCGGCAGCGAACGACGCCGAACCGCCTTCCCTCGTCCTCCTCGCCGTCCCGTCCCCGGCGCGGCGCGGAGCCCGGCGCTTCGCTTGACGTGTCCACGCCCTGTCCTCACAGTGTCACGGTGGAACCGTCGGGATCGTCGCCTGCGCGCGCCCGCGTGAACCTGCCGGTCATCGCCGCGCAGGCTCCCGCCGCGCGCGCCGAGATCGCGCCGATCCCGGGCGCCGGCGACCCGCTCCTCGATCGATTCGCGAGGCGGATCCGCTACCTGCGAGTGTCGGTCACCGACCGCTGCAACTACGCCTGCACGTATTGCGTGCCGGACGAGGGAGTCGCGCATCGGTTGCGGGCGGAGCTGCTCACGTTCGAGGAGCTGGCCCGCGTCGTCGGCGTCTTCGCCGGCCTCGGCGTCCGCCGGGTCCGCCTCACCGGCGGCGAGCCGACCGTGCGCGCCGGCTTCGTCGACCTCGTGAGCCTCGTCCGCGCCGTCCCCGGCATCGACGAGGTGGTGATGACCACCAACGGCCACCGCCTCGCCGAGCTGGCCGGGCCGCTGGCGGCCGCCGGCCTGGCCGGGGCCAACGTCTCGCTCGACACCCTCGACCCGGCCCGCTTCGCCGCGCTGACCGGCGGCGGCGACCTCGCCCGCGTCCTCGCCGGCGTCGACGCCGCGCTCGCCGCCGGCCTGCGCGTCAAGCTCAACGCCGTCGCCCTCGCGGGCACCAACGACGGCGAGCTGGCCGCCCTCTGCGAGGCGGCCTGGGCCCGCGGCGTGGTCATGCGCTTCATCGAGCACATGCCGCTGTCCGACGGCGCGCTCTACCGGCCCGAGCGCGAGCTATCGGCGGCCGCCATCCGCGCGCGCCTCGAGGCCGACGTCGGCCCGCTGGTCGCCGCGTCGGCCGATCGCGGCATCGCCGGCCCGGCCCGCTACTGGGCGCTCGCCTCCGATCCGCGCCGCGAGGTCGGCATCATCTCCGCGATGACCGAGCACTTCTGCGACGACTGCAACCGCCTGCGGCTCACCGCCGACGGCCAGCTCCACGCGTGCCTCGGCCACGACGACGCGGTCTCGCTCAAGGACCTCGTCCGCGCCGGCGCCACCGACGACGACCTGCGCGCCGCCATCGCCGGCGCGGTCGCCGGCAAGCGGGCGGGTCACGAGTTCCAGCGGTCGGGGGCCGGCGGCCCCACGAAGCACATGATCACGATGGGCGGCTGACCGCGGACGGTCACGCGCGTGGCGCTTCGCACTCGTCCAGATGGCCGAGATCCGTCGCACGGCGCCGCGTCAACGCGCCGCGGGCCACCGAGGGCGGCCGCCCGGACGTCGGCCGGTACCGCTGGCCCGCCGCGTGCTACCGTCACCACACGACCGACGGATGTGCCGCCGGCCCGGGACTCTCCGGTCACCTGTCGCCAGTTTCGTTCTTCGAGGTCGTCATGAACCAGAGCACCCTCGCAAAGCTTGCGCTCACGGTCGCCGTCGCGATCGGTGCGGTCGGCTTCTTCTTCTACTCGTCCCAGGCCCACACCACCCGCTACAAGATGGTGGACCAGGTGACGACCGCCCCGCAGGAGTGGGTGGGGAAGAACATGCAGATCCACGGCTGGGTCGAGGCCGGCTCGATCCACGAGGACATCATCGACCAGCAGACGGTCCGCACCTTCATCCTCGAGAACAACGGCGAGCGGCTGCTCGTCCGCAACACCGGCCCGAAGCCCGACTCGTTCCGCGACCGCTCGGAGGTCGTGGCCGAGGGCAAGCTCGTCGAGGAGAACGGTCAGACGGTGCTGATCGCGTCCAACCTGATGGCCAAGTGCCCGTCGAAGTACCAGGGCGCGCAGAAGGACAAGCTCTTCGACCACTGAGCGGCGGCCCGTCGCCGGCGACCACGCCGCCGACGCGTTCCGGTTCCGTTCCCGTCTTCCCGTTCCTCCCGTCTTCGCGTCTTTCCCGACTTTTTCCGTCTTCGCGTCCTTCCCGTCCCGGTCGTCTGCTAGCCAGCTAGTTCCGACCTCATCGCGTCGCTTCACCGGGGGTGCCGAGCATGCAGGACACCATACCGTCCAGCCCGATCGCGGTGGTCGGGACCATCACACTCCTGGCCGCCTTCATCCTGGCGGCGCTCTCGACCGCGGCCGGCATCGTCGGCAACGCGCGCCAGAACCCGCGGCTCGTCCGCGCCTCCGTGCACGGCCTCTACGCGTTCGCCGCGCTGGTGGCGGTGACGTCGGGCCTGCTCATCTACGCCTTCGTCACCCACGACTACACGATCCGCTACGTCGCCGACACCAGCGACACCTCGATGTCGATCTCCTACAAGATCACGTCGTTCTGGGGCGCGCTCGAGGGGTCGCTGCTGTTCTGGGTGCTGGTGCTCGCGCTCTTCTCGGCGATCGCCATCCGCGTCAACGAGCGGCGCCACCGCGACATGATCGGCTACGTCGTCGCGGTCATCCTCGTCGTCGAGATCTTCTTCCTCAGCGTCCTCATCTTCGACAAGAACCCGTTCGCGACCTTCCTGACCGCGCCGCCGACCGACGGTGAGGGCCTGAACCCGGCCCTGCAGAACTACTGGATGGTCATCCATCCGCCGGCGCTCTACACCGGCTTCGTCTCGGCCACCATCCCGTTCGCGTTCGCGATCGGCGCGCTCGCGTCGGGCCGCCTCGACGACAACTGGCTGGCGTCGGTGCGGTCGTGGGCGCTCATCTGCTTCTTCTTCCTGTCGTTCGGCCTCATCCTCGGCGGCCGCTGGGCGTACGAGGTGCTCGGCTGGGGCGGCTACTGGGCGTGGGACCCGGTCGAGAACGCCGGCTTCATGCCGTGGTTCACGATCACGGCCTTCCTCCACACCGCGATCATCCAGGAGCAGCGGGGGATGCTGAAGGTGTGGAACCTGGTGCTGGTCATCCTCACCTTCTTCCTCACGATCTTCGGCACGTTCATGACCCGGTCGGGCGTCGTGCAGTCGGTGCACGCGTTCGGTCAGGACTCGGTGCTGGCGCTCCAGTTCGTCGTCTTCATGGCGTTCCTGATGATCGTCAGCCTCGGGCTGCTGATCCACCGGCTGCCGCGGCTGCGCAAGGACGGCGCCCTCGAGTCGTTCGTCTCGCGCGAGTTCGCCTTCCTGGTGAACAACTGGATCCTGCTCGCCTGCGCCTTCTTCGTCTGGTTCGTGACGATGCTGCCGACCATCACCGAGGCGCTGTTCGGCGAGCGCATCACGATCGGTGCGGCGTTCTTCAACCGGTGGATGACGCCGCTCGGCCTGGCGCTGCTGTTCCTGGCCGGCGCGGCGCCGCTGCTCGCCTGGCGCAAGACGACGCGCGAGCGGCTCTACCAGCAGTTCCTCTGGCCGACCGCGGCGATGGTCGTGACCATGATCGCGCTCGCGCTCTTCCTGGCGCCGACCCGTGCCTTGACCCCGATCCTCCACGACGCGATCAAGCTGCCGATCCCGCTCCTGTCGTTCGGGCTGTGCGCGTTCACCGTCGGCAGCATCGTGCAGGAGTTCGTGCGCGGCACCGCGGCGCGGCGGCGCCAGAGCGGCTCCGGTGCGATGACGTCGCTCATCGGCATCGTGCTGGCCAAGCGCCGCAAGTACGGCGGCTACGTCGTCCACCTCGGCGTCGTGCTGCTCATCTTCGGCTTCACCGGCAAGACGTGGAACGGGATGGCCGACCGCACGATCAAGACGCCCGCCTCGATGCTGCGCGCGCAGGGCCTGCCGGTGAAGGACGCGACGTTCCACGTGCGCGGCTACACGTTCGTCTACGAGGGCCTGAGCCAGGACGCCGACGACGCCAAGCTGGCGACGACGGCGCACGTCACGCTGTACGACGGCTCGGACAAGCTCGAGCTCCTCCACCCGGCGCGCTGGCAGTACCGCAAGGGCAAGCAGACCGACCCGGTGACCCGGGCGGCGATCCACGAGCGGATCGGCGAGGACGTCTACGTCGTGCTCACCGGCTACGACGTGGACAGCCAGCTCGCGAACTTCCGCATCTTCATCAACCCGCTGGTGAACTGGGTGTGGATCGGGTTCGTCGTGCTCGCGCTCGGCACCTTCATCTGCCTCATCCCGCAGTCGGTCGTCGACGCGGTGCTCGGCAAGAAGGCGGCGCGCATGGGCGAGGCGGCGCTGGTGCTGCTGGTCGCCGGCGCGCTGCTCGGCGGCGGCGTCCGCGTCGCCCACGCGCAGGACGACGGGGCCGGCGGCAACGCGCCCGCCGAGCACCAGGACGAGATCGTCCGCGCCCAGGGCCACAACGACGACTCCGGCTGGGCCAGCCGCTACCGGCCCGACTCGGCGCTCGCCGAGGAGCTGATGAAGGACCTCGTCTGCATGTGCGACGGGTGCAAGCGCGAGACGCTGTACGACTGCAAGTGCGGCGTCGCGGCGATGGACCGCAAGAAGATCCTCGAGATGCTGGCGCGCGAGGACCTGACGACGTCGTCGGGGCGGGCCAAGGCCCGGCGGGCGGTGATCGACGAGTTCGTGTCCCACTACGGCGGCGAGCAGGTGCTCGCGAACCCGCGCGGCAGCTACACGTGGATGCTGCCGTACCTCGCCGTGGTCGGCGGGCTGGTGGCCCTCATCCTGACCGGTCGCGGGATGATCCGCCGCAGCGCGAGCGCGACGCCGGTCGTCGCGCCGGCGAGCGGCACGCCCGACGACGAGCGCCTGGCCGAGAAGCTGGACGACGAGATCCGTGACGCGGACTGATCGATCCTCGTTGCCGCGCGCGCGGCTCCTCCCCGGCCGGACCTGGCTCGGCACGCTGGCGTCGCTGGCGGTGTTCACGCCCGGCGCGCTGTACGTGCTCGCGGTCAACCGCTGGCACGTGACGGCGCCGGTGGTGATGCTGCTGCTCTGCTGGGCGGCGGTCGTCAGCCTCGGCTACCACCTGGCGCGGATGGCGATGTCGGTGAACGACACGACCGAGCTCGAGGCGCCGGTCACCGGCTCGCGCGACGAGCTCGAGCGAGAGAAGAGGAAGCTGGTGAAGGGCATCAAGGAGGTCGAGTTCGACCGCGAGTGCGGCAAGATGTCGGACGCGGACGCGACGGCGCTGATCGCGACCTACCGGGTGCGCGCGATGGAGATCCTGCGCGAGCTGGAGCGGCTGGACGCCGACCGCGCGGACAGCCCGCGGGCGCGCGTGGAGGCGGACCTGAAGGCGCGGCTCGACCTCGAGCAGAAGCTGGCGAGCGCGGGGAAGGCGGGGCGCGCGAAGGCGGGCAAGACGAAGAAGGCCGCGGCGGCGGCGGCGACCCCGGACCGCGCGGAGGCCGCGGAGGCCACGGAGGCGGCGGACGCGGGGCAGGCGGGGCAGGCGGGGCAGGCCTCCGAGGCGGAGCCGGAGACGGCGGGCGCGGGCGCGGGCGACGCGGACGGAGGGGCGTCGTGAGGCGGTGGGCGAGCGTCGTCGCGGCGGTGGTGCTCGCCGTCGGCGTGCGCGACATCGCGCGCGTCGAGGCGCAGCCGGCATCGGCGATCGGCCAGCCGCTGCCCGATCCGAAGCTCGAGGCGCGCACGGTGATGGTGCGCGTGATCGACGGCGATCCGAAGAAGGCGGTGACCGGCGTCGACGTGACCCTGTCGATCGTCCCGCCCGACGGCGGCGCGGCGACCGAGCGGGTCGCGCGCACCGACGCCGACGGCCGCGCGAAGTTCGTCGACCTGCCGTCGGGCGCGATCGTGATGGCGAAGGTGACCGGGCCGGGCGGCGAGCAGACGTCGACCGGCTTCGCGGTGCCGGCGACCGGCGGCATCCGCGTGATGCTGTCGACGGTGCCGCTGGCCGGGACGATGCCGGCGCCGAGCGCCCCGGCGGTGCCGGGCCAGCCGGGCGCGGCGACGCCGCCGATGGCGGGCGGGCCGATGGCGGGCGGGCCGATGGCGGGTGGCGCCGGTGGGCCGCCGGAGCCGCGGATGATGAGCGGCAAGCCGCGCCCGCAGACCGGCGATCCGGCCGACACGCTGACCGTCCGCGTGACGTACGACGACCTCGTCGATCCGCGGCCGCCGCAGGACCAGCCGGTGCTGCTGGTCGCGTACCGGTACGACCAGACGGTCACGGCGCAGGTCGTGAAGACCGATCCCGCGGGCCGCGCCGTGTTCGCGGGCCTCGATCGCACGGGCGCGACCTCGTACTTCGCGATGGCGACGCTGGCGCGCGGCGACGTGCACGACCGGGTGACGTCGGGGCCGATCCAGATGGTGGCGGACGATGGCCTCCGCCTGATGCTGTCGGGCGAGAAGCGCGACGGCGGCAAGCCCGCGGTCGACGACCTCGGCACGCTGTCGCCGCAGCCGGACACGCCGGTGCCGGCGGGGCAGGTGGACGTCATCATCGCGGGCGTGCCGGAGGACGGCGCGCCGGTCGAGCTGGTCGACGCGGTCACCGGCAAGGTGCTGTCGACCGACAAGTCGGGGCCGCCCGCGGCGGCGCCGGGCACCGGCGAGGCGCGGTGGAAGCCACCCATCGACGAGCCGACCTTGCCGCTCGGCTCGCTCGAGGCGACCGTCACCGTCGACGGCGATCAGGGCCCGCCTCTCTCCGTCGAGGTCCGCCGCCACGCTCCCGCTCCCGCGCCGGGTGCTGCTTCCGGTTCCGGTCCGGGCTCCGCTTCCGGTTCGGGCTCCGGTTCCGCTTCGGGTTCCGGCGCCGGTTCTGGTTCCGGCTCCGGTTCCGGCTCCGGTGCGGCTTCCGCACCAGCCCCGGCCGGCTCCGGTGCGGGTTCCGCATCTGCCGCCTCCGCCGCCGCCTCTCCCGCGGCCGCCCCCGCCCCCGTCGAGGCCCCGCTCACCGCCACCACCAACGACGCCGGCAAGGTCACCATCACCGGCCTCACGCCCGGCGAGCAGGTCGACGTGGTCGTCGTCACGCCCGGCGGCCCGACCCCGGCCACCACCGTCACCATCCCCGAGCGCGGCGGCGAGCACCTCGCCGTCGACGTCACCTGGAAGGAGCGCGGCCAGGGCAGCGCCCACCTCGACGGCGCCGTCGCCGGCGACGACCGCGCCTACTACGTCCGCACGCGCATGCACGGGCAGCTCTACCTGTCCGCGCCGTTCCAGGTCACGCCGGAGCGGGGCGCGCAGTTGAACGTCGTCGCGATGCCGCGCGTGATGCTGAGCTTCAGCCTCACGAGCTGGGTCGACGATCAGTTCCTCGCGTTCAGCGGCCAGTTCACCGTGTCGAACGCGTCGTGGGCGCCGTACATGGCGACCAAGGACGGCCACACGACCGACCTCGCGCTGCCGATGCCGGCAGCCGCCACCGGCCTGCAGGTCCGCGACGACTTCGCGTCGCTGGTGGGCACCGATCCCGAGCGCGGCTTCATCCTCCGCCGGCCGATCCCGCCGGGCGGCCTCGACTTCTACGCCGGCTTCTCCATCAAGGTGGACGACGGCGTCGCCCGCTGGGACATGCCGCTGCCGATCGGCTCGTTCGAGAGCGGCCTCGAGCTGCTGCGCCCGAACACGACGACGCGCATCGTGGTCGCCCCCGGCACCAAGGTCGCGATCGACGAGGCCAAGGACAGCCGCGGCACGTTCTGGGTCATGTCGCCGATCACCATCCCGCCGTCGCAGCGCATGGTCTTCACCGTGACCGGTCTGCCGAAGCCGCCGGCCTGGAACTGGTGGTCGAAGGCGATCGTCGGCGCGATCGTCCTCGTCATCCTCCTCGGCGGGCTCGGCCTCGCGCTCCACCGCGGCGCCGCGGAGGCCGCGCGCGACGCGACCCGCGCCCGCTACGACCGCCTGCTCGACGAGCTGGTCGGCCTCGAGCGCGACGGCGCCGATCCGGTGCGGCGCGCCGCCCTGCTCGCCGAGCTCGAGGCGCTGCGCGAGCGCCTCGATCAGGTCGAGAGCAGCGCGCGGGAAGGGTGAACCGTTGCAGGCGGCGCGCTCCCCGTGGCTCGGCTTGCCGGCGACGCTCGTCGGCCGGGCCGGTCCGGACCGGGTCGGTGTCACGAACCCCCGGGCCGAGGGCTGACGTGGGCCTCACCCGGGTCGAGGTCAAGGGCCTCGGGAAGCGCTACGGGCAGCACCGGGCGCTGGCGTCGGTCGACCTGACCCTCGCCGCCGGCGAGGTCTGCGCGCTGCTCGGCCCCAACGGCGCCGGCAAGTCGACGCTCATCGGCATCCTGTCGACGCTCGCGCGGCCGACCGCGGGGCAGGTCGTCTACCACGGTGACGGCGGCGAGCGCGCCGTCGACGATCGGCTGCGCGCCGAGATCGGCCTGCTCGCCCACGCGTCGCTCTGCTACGGCGAGCTGTCGGCGATCGAGAACCTGGTCTTCTTCGCCGGCCTGTACGGCCTGCCCGACGCCGAGGCGCGGGCGCGCACGCTGCTCGACGAGGTCGGCCTCGAGCCCCGCGCGCGCACCCAGCCGGCGCGCACCTACTCGCGCGGCATGCTCCAGCGGGTCGCGCTCGCCCGCGCGCTGCTCGCGCGGCCGTCGCTGCTCCTCCTCGACGAGCCGTTCACCGGCCTCGACCGCGACGGCGCGCAGGCGCTCGGCCAGCGGCTCGGCCGCGCGAAGGCCGAGGGCACCATCGTGCTGGTGGTGACGCACGATCTCGAGGCGATCGCCGATGTGACCGATCACGCGGTCGTCCTCCGCAGCGGCAAGATCGCCGGGCGCGAGCGGGCGTCCGCCGGCTTCAGCTACGGCGAGCTCCGCGAGCTCTACCACCGCCATGCAGCCTGACTCCGGTGCCGAGCCGGGGGCCCCGGCCGCGAGTTGCCCCCCCGTCGCCGCCGAGCGTACAACCGGAGGCGTGGGGTTCTTTCGCACCGCCGGGCTGGTCGCCGCCAAGGACCTCCGCGTCGAGCTGCGCAGCCGCGAGGTCGTCTACACGATGGCCTTCTTCGCGGCGGTCATCGTCGTGGTCTTCTCGTTCTCGTTCGTGAAGGAGCAGCAGGCGCTGCAGGCGGCGGTGCCCGGCGTCGCCTGGTCGGCGGTCGTGTTCGCGGGCACGCTCGGCCTCGGCCGCGCCTTCGACCGCGAGCGCGAAGGGGACACCATGCGGGCGCTCCTGCTGTCGCCGGCGCCGCGGCTGGCGGTCTTCCTCGGCAAGGCGGCGGCGGTCGCGGTGCTGGTGATCGCCGTCGAGGCGGTGGTGCTGCCGCTGTCGCTCCTCTTCTTCAACCTCGATCTCGGCGGCGACGTCTGGCTGCTCGTGCTCACGCTCGTGCTCGGCGCGGTCGGCTTCTCGGTGGTCGGCACCGTGTTCGCCGCCATGCTCCTGCGCGTGCGCTCGCGCGACGTGCTGCTGCCGGTCGTCCTCTATCCGGTGCTGGTGCCGATGATCATGGCCGGCACCAAGGCGACCGCCGCCATCCTGGTCGGCGACGGCGACGCCTGGTTCTGGACCCGCTTCCTCGCGATCTACGACGCCGCCTTCCTGGTGGTGTCGCTCTGGACCTTCGAAGCCCTGGTGATCGAATGAGCATCGAGGGCCGCCGCGGCCGCGCGAGGCGCGCGCGCCGGCCGGAGAGAACCGCATGAAGAACCCGCTCGCCCCGATCTTCGCCGTGCTCGCCGCGATCGGCTTCGCCGTGACGATCTACTTGATCTTCTACGTCGCGCCGATGGACCGCATCCTCTTCTTCAACCAGAAGATCGTCTACTACCACGTGTCGTCGGCGTTCGTGCTCTTCACCACCGTGTTCGTCTGCGGCATCGCGTCGGCCGGCTACCTGAAGAAGCGCGACCCGCGCTGGGACGACGTCGCCCACGCCGCCGGCGAGCTCGCGGTCGTCTACGGCGCGATGATGCTCGCGACCGGCATGATCTGGGGCAAGGTCGCCTGGGGCCACTGGTGGCGCTGGGAGCTGCGGCTGACGACGTCGTTGATCCTGTGGCTGACGATGGTCGGCTACGTGATCGTGCGGCGCTTCGGTGGCGCCGGCGGCGAGCGGCTGGCGGCCGGGCTGGCGGTGTTCGCGATGGTCAACGTGCCGCTGGTCTACTTCGCGGTGAAGCTGTCGCAGTTGCTCGAGCAGGTCAGCTCGCACCCGAAGGCCGAGGTCGTGTCGTCGCTGACCGGGGCGATGCGCACGACCTTCTGGCTGTCGGTGCTGACGTTCATGCTGATGTACGTCGCGATGCTGCTCGTGCGGTCGGCGACGGTCGCCACCGAGCGCCGGGCCCGCGAGCTGCGCGAGCGTGCCCTCGACGCCGGCCTGTTCGACGGGTGATCGCGATGCGTCCGTCCGCCGATCGCTCCGTGTTCCCTCCCTCGAGGTCTGCCATGTCCCGCACGCCCGCCACGCTCCGCCGCTCGTCGCTCGCGTTCGCGCTCGCCGCCACGTTCGTCCTCGTCCTCGCCCTCGTCGCGGCGGGCGGTGGTCGCGCGACGGCGCAACCCGCCACCGGCTCCGCCGCGCCCGCGGCCGGCTCCGCCGCGCCGTCCACCGGCGAGCCGGCGCCCGGGCCCAC
>DASZXE010000422.1:0-2440 GCA_035546475.1 Kofleriaceae bacterium | reverse complement strand
CCGGCTCGAACCAGACCTCGACGGTGGTGTCGGGATCGGAGGCGCGAAAGTTGATGCCGCGCCAGGTGAAGGCGAAGTGCGCCGGCGGATCCCACGCGGTGATGGCGCCGATCTCGTGCACGGCGGCCCCGCCCCGGCCGTACTGCTGGAAGATGCGGCCGCCGAGTCGCGGCTCGAGGTGGAGCGGCCCGACGTGCTTGCCGCCGACGCGGTACGCGGGTCCGGTGCGCCACCAGGCGTCGAGCTCGAGCGTGAAGACGTCGAAGGCGGCGCGCTGCGGGACGCGCACGAACGTCTGCACGCGGACCTGATCGCCGGCGATCATCGGCGCGGCCTCCCGCGGCCGTGCGCGCGCGCGACCGCCCGCGACGCGCGGCGCTCGGCGTGGTGGGCGAACGCGTCGAGCTGGAGCGTCCAGAAGCGCTCGACCTGCTCGAGCCAGGCGCGCAGCTCGGTGAACCGCTCGGGCCGGAGGCGGTAGATCGTCGCGCGCGCGTCGTCGTCGTCGAGCGCGCGGGCGACCAGGCCCTGCGTGCGCAGCACCTTCAGGTGGCGGCTCATCGCCGGCGCGGTGACGTCGAGCGCGTCGGCGAGCTCGCCGGCCCGGCGCGGGCCCCGGCGCAGCAGCTCGACGACGCCGCGCCGCACCGGATCGGCGAGCGCGGCGAACGTCGCGTCGATCGGCCGCGCGCCGCCGGCGCGGGCGGGGCCGGCGGAGGTCGTCGTCGGGGCCGGGCTCATGCGCCGCGGACGCGCTCGCAGAACCACCAGTGGTGGCCGTCGAGGTCCTTGCAGCCGTACGACCGGTCCGCCCAGTACTCCTCGCCGTAGTCGTGGACCGACGGCTCGTCGGTGATGACGGCGCCGGCCGCGCGCGCCCGCTCGCAGTGGGCGGCCACGTCGTCGACGTAGAGCATGAGGCTCGCGGTCACCCGGCCGTCGATGCTGCGCGGGCTGATCATCCCGCGGCCCTTCTCGGTCTGGCGGCGCTGGTCGCCGACCATGACGAGCGCGTCGCCGTAGGTCAGCTCGCTGTGCTCGACGACGCCGCCGTCGCCGTCGACCTTGAGGCGGACCTCGAAGCCGAAGGCCTTGCACAGCCACTCGATGGCGGCGTTCGCATCCTGGTAGAAGACCGCGACCGACAGCCGCGGCCAGCCTCTGGGAGTTGGTTTCATGATGAGGAAATAGTTAACGCCATAGGCAACCATTTGCAAGCGCCGGCGGCACCCGCGGCGCCGGCGGCCCGCGCGCGGCGCCGGCAGGCGGGTGAAGCGGTCACGGCGGACCCCGGGGGTCGCGTCCCGGTGGAGACGCGGGCTGGCGAGGCCCTCGACCCAGGCCGGTGCCAGTGATTGCCGGTGGTTGTCGTGGCAGCAGGCCGCCGCGGGTGCTCGGCTTTGCCCATGGATGTCGTGGCGCGCCGCCGGGCGTCGCCTGATGCGTGCTCCGGATGATCGGCTCCGTCATCGGCAACTATCGGGTCCTGCGGCAGCTCGGCGAGGGCGGCATGGGGGCGGTCTACCTGGCCGAGCACTCGCTGCTCCGCCGGCAGGCCGCCATCAAGGTGCTGCTGCCGTCGCTGTCCGCGCGCGAGGACGTCATCAACCGCTTCTTCAACGAGGCGCGGGCGGCGACGACGATCGGCGACCCCGGCATCGTGCAGGTCTTCGACTTCGGCCAGCACACCGACGGCAGCGCCTACCTGGTGATGGAGCTCCTCGACGGCGAGGCGCTCGACAAGCGGCTCGCGCGCCACCACCGGCTGGCGCCCGCCGACGCGCTGCGCATCACGCGGCAGATCGCGATGACGCTCGGCGCCGCGCACGGCAAGGGCATCATCCACCGCGACCTCAAGCCGGAGAACGTCTTCCTCGTCCGCGACCAGGAGGTCGCCGGCGGCGAGCGCGCGAAGATCCTCGATTTCGGCATCGCGAAGCTGACCGGCCAGACCAGCCTGTCGAAGACGCAGACCGGCGCGCTCATGGGCACGCCGATCTACATGTCGCCCGAGCAATGCCGCGGCGCCGGCGATCTCGATCACCGATCGGACATCTACGCGCTCGGCTGCGTCGTCTACCACCTGCTGACCGGGCGGCCGCCGTTCGTCGCCGACGGCCTCGGCGAGCTGCTGGCGATGCACATGATCGTGGCGCCGGCCGCGCCGTCGCAGCTCGTGCCGGAGCTGCCGCCCGAGCTCGACGCGCTGGTGCTCTGCTGCCTGGCCAAGAAGCCGGAGGAGCGGTTCCAGACGATGGGCGACGTCGCGGCGGCGATCGACGCGCTGATGGCGGGACCGCTGGCCGCCGCCGCGTCGGCGATGTCGGGCGGCTGGCGCACGCCGGTGCCGCCGCCGACGGGCGGCGCGGCCTCGTGGCCGCCGCCGGCGTCGGTGCCGCCGCTGCCGGGCTCGTGGCCGGGTCCGCCGGCGGTGCCCGCG
>DASZXE010000421.1:0-1824 GCA_035546475.1 Kofleriaceae bacterium | reverse complement strand
AATGGATGGTGGGCGCGCAGCCCTGCTGGAAGCTGATCGGCGCCGGCTCGGTCGGCGGGCAGGTGCTGACCGGGCTGCCGGTGGTGCGCGCGCTGCGCGACGATCGGCGCTGGGCCGGGCAGGCACGGGTCTGGCCGTGCGAGACCGGGCTCGCCCTTCCCGACGACGCCCGTATCGTCTTCGCCGAGGTCTGGCCGTCCTGGTGGAAGGCGTGCGCCAGGCTCGGGCCGCCCAACGACAAGGCGCAGGTGCGCACGGTCGCCCGCCTCTTCGCGGCAGCCGACCGTGCCGCGGCGCTCGCCGCCTGGTTTGCCCCGGCGATCGGCGATGCCGATCCGCGCCAGATCGTCGAGGAAGAAGCCTGGACCCTCGGTGTCACCGCCCCGCGAGCGCGGGCGACCCGGAAGTCTTCCTCTTCCCGCATCGGCAGAGAGGAAAATTGACGCCGCGCTACGCCTATCTCCGCGACCCGGCGGAAATCTACCGGCGGTCCTTCGCGTTGATCGAGGCGGAGGCGGACCTGTCGCGCTTCCCGGCGGCGCTGCGGCCGTTGGCGGTGCGGCTGGCGCACGCGGCGGGCGACGCCGCGATCCTCGGCGATCTCGTCTGGTCGGACGGCGCGGTCGCCAGCGGCCGGCAGGCGCTGGCGGCGGGCGCGCCGATCCTCGCCGACAGCACCATGGTCGCCGCCGGCATCATCCCGGCGCGCCTGCCGGCCGGCAACGACGTCGTCTGCACGCTCGGCGATCCGCGCACCGCGGAGTTCGCCCGGCGGCTGGCGACCACCCGGTCCGCCGCCGCGGTCGAATTGTGGCGGCCGCGGCTCGCCGGCGCGGTGGCGGCGATCGGCAACGCGCCGACCGCGCTGTTTCACTTGCTCGAAATGCTCGCCGCCGGGGCGCCGCGGCCGGCGCTGGTGCTCGGCTTTGCGGTGGGCTTTGTCGGCGCCGCCGAGGCCAAGGCGGCGCTCGCCGCTTTCGGCGGCGGGCCCGCGTTTATCGCGCTGCATGGCCGGCGCGGCGGCAGCGCGCTCGCCGCCGCTGCCGTCAACGCGCTCGCCGGCGGCGCATGACGGCGTGGCTCACCATCCTCGGCATCGGCGATGACGGGCTCGCCGGCCTGAGCCCCGCCGCGCGCGCGACCATCGGCGCGGCCGAAATCGTCGTCGGCGGCGTGCGGCACCTCGCGATGCTGCCCGACGGCACGGCCCAGCGCCTGCCGTGGCGACAGCCTTTCGCCGACTCGATCGCGTCCATCGCCGCGCATCGCGGCCGGCGCGTCGTCGTGCTGGCGAGCGGCGACCCGATGTGGCACGGCGCCGGCGCGACGCTGGCGCGGCATTTCCCGCGCGAGGAGATGGCGGTCATCCCGCATCCCGGCGCGTTCAGCCTGGCGGCCGCCCGCCTGGCCTGGCCGCTCGCCGAATGCACGACGCTGAGCCTGCACGGGCGGCCGCTGGACGCGCTGCGCCTGCACCTCGCCGAAGGGCGCCGCCTGCTGCTCCTGTCGCAAGATGGCGGCACGCCCGCCGCGGTCGCCCGGCTGCTCGACGACTCCGGCTGGGGACCGAGCCGGCTCGTCGCGCTGGAGCATCTCGGCGGGGCGGACGAGGCGGCGCACGCCGCGACGGCGGCGGCATGGGGCGATCGGCAGGTCGCCGACCTCAACACGATCGCGCTCGAATGCCGCGCCGCACCGGGGACGCGCGGGCGGACGCGCCTCGCCGGGCTCCCGGACGACGCGTACGAGCATGACGGCCAGCTCACCAAGCGCGAAATCCGCGCCGCGGCGCTGGCCGCACTGGCGCCGTTGCCGGGTGAGCGT
>DASZXE010000420.1:0-1543 GCA_035546475.1 Kofleriaceae bacterium | reverse complement strand
CGGCGAAGTCGTACGGGAAGTTGTGCGTCGTCACCACGAGGTCGCGCATCGCGGCGCACGTCGTCAGCCCCTGCAGCACGAACCAGCCGTCGAGGAAGTCGACCAGGTCGACGCCCGCCGTGCCGACCGCCCGCAGCGTCGTCGCGTGCAGGTACGACTTCTGGACGCCGTTGACGTCCGCGAACGACGACGTCGTCAGCAGGTCGTCGTCCGGCGCCGGCTTGTCGCCCATGTCCCACAGGATCTGCGAGACCATCCGCTCGCTCACCGGCTGGGTCATCCCCGTCCCGGTCGCGCGGAAGGTCTCGGTGTCGATGTTGTCGAAGTAGCCGCCGCCGGCGTTGCTGTCCGAGTAGACCGGCTGGCCGAGCGCCGACTGACCCCAGAACGTGGCGAAGCCCTCCGACCAGGCGAGGCGCGGATCGGTCGGCTGGCCGTCGTGGCTGCCGCCGGGAGAGTCGCTGTGCCCGACCGTCTGCTCGACGTAGTGGCCGGTCTCGTGGCAGATGACCGTGTCGTCGTAGCCGTCGTCGTCGCTCGCCGCGCCGAGCAGGTGCACCGACTGGCCGTCGAAGTAGGTGCCGTCGTTGCTGCCGCGCGCCCAGCGCAGCCGGAGCGCCACCGGGGCGGTCACGCCGATGTCGCGCGTCAGCGTGTCCATGATGATCACCGCCTGATCGAAGACGTTGAACGCCTCCGACTCGTGGCTGGCGTCCGTGACGAGCAGGTCGACGGTGCTCGCCTCCGCCGCCGGGAAGCTCGGCGAGCCGAAGCCGTGCACCATCGTCGGGTTGGTCGTGACCGTGATCGGCCGGCCCTTGAAGCTGCTCTTCGTCACTGCCGTGATGTGCACCATCTGGCCCGGCGTCGCCGTGAACCGCGCCAGGTAGCCGCCGTTGTCGGCGGTGGTCACCGTCGCCAGCACCTGCTGGCTGGCGTCGTCGACGACGGTGACGGTGGCGCCGCGCACCGGCAGCGGGCGGAGGTCGCCGACCGGGCCTCGTCCGGTCTGCGGACGGTCCTCGTAGTGGATCTCGCCGGAGACCATCGACGGCTCGGCGACCGCGCGGCAGCCGTAGCCGGCGGTGTCGTCGAGGTACGCGCACGCCTGGCCGTCGGGGCAGGCGGTCTCGGTCAGCGTGCCGCCGGTGCAATGATCGACCGCGTCGCCGACGCAGCGGCCGAGCGGGCCGACCAGCGCGCAGGCGTCGGCGACGCACGAGATGCCGGTCGCGCTGTCGACGTACGCGCACGACAGCCCCTCGGCGGAGCAGTCGCGCCGCGTGGTGTCCTCGCCGGTGCAGGTGACGATCGTGTCGCCGTCGCACCGCATGTGGCCGGGCGCGCTGCAGGCCGGATCGAGATCGGGGCCGCCGCAGCCGGCGAGCGCGCCGGCGCCGAGGACGGCGGCCAGGCCGAGCGCGCCCAGCGCCTTGCGCGCGCGGCTCACGGCCGCACCTCCTGCACCTGCGTGCCGTCGGGCAGGGTCAGCACCGTACCGGTCGGCTCGTCGGCAGCCGGCGCGCCGACGCGGACCTGGGTG
>DASZXE010000419.1:0-10574 GCA_035546475.1 Kofleriaceae bacterium | reverse complement strand
CTGGCGCCGGCAGCCCGCGTCGATGCGCGCGAGGCGATCGTCGTCGTGCCGCCACCGATCGACGCCGGCGTCGCGATCGCGCCGCCGCCGCCGCGCCGGATCGACGCCGGCACCGTCGAGACCGCCGGCTCGTCCTCCGGTTCCGCCGCGGGCAGCGCCGCCGCGCCACCGCCGGCGACCTCGCTCAAGGTCCTCTACCAGCAGGTCAACGACGCCTACAACGCGGCCGTCGCCCACCACGGCGTCGACGCGCTCGCCGGCCTGCGCAGGCGCCTCGACTCGGTGCCGCCGTACACCGAGGCCGTCCGCAAGCCGGCGCTGCGCGCCCAGGCCGAGACCGAGCTGCGCGCGCTCGCCCGGGATCTCGCCGCGCTCGGGACTCACTGAGCCCCGTCCGACGAGGTTGGCCCGAACGCGTGCGCGCCCGCGGATTCTGGGTACGTTTGCGGGCAGCAGACGTGGGCCCGAAAGGTCCCCCGCGTTAACCTGGGCGCCGATCCAGGGGTCCGCAGCAAGCCGACGCACCGCGCTTCGCTCGACGTTGAATGCACGCCACCGCCGGTACGTCGAAGCCCTACGGGCCGCCGTCACGCCCTGCGATCAAGGAGACATCATGGGCTTCCGCATCAAACCGACACTCGCACTCACGCTGTCGTTGCTCACCGCCGGCACGACCGCGGCCGTGGCGCAGCCACACCACGGCCATGGACGTGGCCACGGCCCGACGGTCGTGATCCGACCGCCGGTGGTCGTCATGCCCAACATCGCGCCGCCCGCGCCGCGCGTCGAGCGCCGTGGACCGCAGCGCCGCGGCTTCGTCTGGATCGACGGCCGCTGGGACTGGCGAGGCGGCCGCTGGACGTGGGTCGCGGGCCGCTGGGACCGCGAGCGTCCGGGCAAGCACTGGCAGCCGGGCCGCTGGGAGCAGCGCGGCGATCACTGGGAGTGGGTCTCCGACAACTGGACCGACGCCTCGCCGTACCCGAACACGCCGCCGCCGGCGCCGCAGGAAGAGCACCCGGGCCGCGGCCGTCACGGCATGGTCTGGGTCGCCGGTCGCTGGGACTGGCAGAACGGCGGCTGGACCTGGATGGCGGGCCACTGGGAGCGCGGCCGGCCGGGCAAGCACTGGCGTCACGGTGACTGGGTCCAGAAGGGCGACCGCTACGAGTACCAGGCGGACGCCTGGGAGGACGCGCCGCAGTACCCGACCGCGCCGCCGCCGGCCGCGCAGGCCGAGCCGGTGCCCGCGCCGCGCCCCGGCTTCGTCTGGGTGCAGGGCCACTACGGCTGGAGCGACGGCGACTACCAGTGGACCGCGGGTCACTGGGAGCGCGCCAAGGCGGGCCAGAACTGGATCGCCGGGAGCTGGAACCTCCAGGGCGACCACTACGTCTGGGTCGAGGGCCACTGGCAGTGACCGCGCGGTCGTCTGGTCGCTGATCAGACGAACGGACAGATGCGCCGGTCGCAGCGCTCGCACGACGAGGCTGCGATCGCGCATCGGTCGCCTCGCGCGCTCCGGTTGGAGCGCGAGCAGAAGGCGTAGAGGGCCTCCTGCACCAGCCGCGGCGACGTGCGCGGCAGGTCGGGGCGAAGCGCGCGCAGATCGATCTGTGCGGCCTGCGCGCGCAGCCACTGCTCGCGGGCGTCGTACGTGCGCGGCGCGCCGGGTGGCCGCAGGCGATCGACCGCGCGCGCGACGTTGGTGTCGATGACCAGGATGTCGTGGCCGTCGAGCGCGGGGAACCAGGGCGTCAGGCCCGGCGCGAGCGTCGGCGTGGAGAGCGCGCTGACGTAGAGGCTCGCCAGCTTGCGGCCGACGCGGTGGACGACCGAGACGCGCGCCACCATGCGAGCGGCGCGCGTGCGCGGGTCGGGCGACTCGCGGCAGACCGACGCGAGCACACCGGCGAGGCCTGCGCCGCCGCCACCGTCGGCGCCGTCGCCGTCGCGCCACAGCGCGAGCCACGCCGACGCGGGCAGCTTGCCGAGGTCGGCCATGCGGTGGAACGCGACGGTGGCGTCCTTGACCGGGCAGGGCGCGCCCGGACGCGTGGCGCAGTCGACGCGGGCGCCGTCCTTGGCGATGTCGCAGGCGGCCGCGAACGCGGGCGCGCGGAACGCCGCACAAGGATGCCGCTCGATCGCGCGGCCGAGGGTGCGCAGGTCGGCGACCCGCGCGACGGCGGCGGCCGGCAGCGCGCGCTGGCGCTCCATGATGATGACGTCGCGCAGCGCCTGGTACATCGACAGCGTGACGAACAGGCGGAACAGCGCCGCCTCGTCGCCGCGGGCGAGGGCCGCCGGTGCGACGGCGAACGCGCCGACCCTCGCCGGGTCGCAGTAGAACGGCAGCGCGGCCGGCTCGGCGCCGGGCCCCTCGGCGCCGAAGTACCAGCGCACCGCGGGCAGGCACGCCGGCTCCGCGGGCGCTCGCCGCGTGGTCGCGCGGTACGGCGCCGGGCCGTCGGCCGCGCGAGTCGCCGCGGTCGCCGTCGCCGTCGCCGTCGCCGTCGGCGGCAGCCGGCCGTATCCTCGCTTCGCGGGCAGCGGTGTCTCCTCGGGGGTCGGCGTCAGGCCGCGGCGGCGAGGTCGTCGCGCAGGCGGGTGAGGATGCGGCCGAGCAGGTTCTGGCCGCGCCAGGTGGCGCGGTCGAGGGCGCGCGGGTTCGACGAGGAGAGGCCGATGCCCCAGATGGTGTCCATCGGGCTCGCCTCGACGAGCTCGGTGCCGGCGGTGGCGAGCAGCTCGGCGAGCAGGTCCGCGTGCTGCGTGAACTTGGCCCGGTTGCCGGCGTAGACGATCTCCTCGCGCGCCTTGCGCCAGCGGTGCTCGTCGAAGCTGCGCACCTTGCGGCCCAGCGCCTTCTGCGTGCGCGGGTCCGGCGTGGCGAGGATCTGCGCCGCGACCTCGGCGTCGCCGAACAGCCGCGCCTTGCCGTGCATCATGAACTGCTCCGCGCACGCGAACGACACGCCGTCGACGGTGAACGCGCGCGCGTACCACTGCGAGAACGGCGAGTCGGGCCGCCAGAAGAACGTGAAGCCACCCTTGACCTCGGTCGGCATGATTTCGTGTAAATACGACACGAAGTCAGGCGAGGCAAGCGGAATCGGCTGCCGCCGAGGAAGTCGTCGTCGCGCCGTCGTCGCGCCGTCGTCGAGGTCGTCGTCGGGGGCGGCGCTCAGGCGGGCGGGTTGGGGGCGAGGGTGTCGATGAAGCGGAGCGGGCGGCCGTGGGGGTCGCCGTCGAGCTGGCCGTCGCGCATCGCGATCCGGCCGCGCACGATCGTCGCGACCGGCCAGCCGGTGACCTCGCGGCCGTCGAACGGCGTCCAGCCGCTGCGGGTCGCCATGTCGGCGT
This sequence comes from Kofleriaceae bacterium, assembly GCA_035546475.1. Classification (GTDB taxonomy): domain Bacteria; phylum Myxococcota_A; class Polyangia; order Haliangiales; family Haliangiaceae; genus UBA2376. The sequence goes on along the minus strand of DASZXE010000419.1, from coordinate 7,208 downwards.
CGCGGATCGTCCGGCGCGCGGACAGATCGACGACCGTCAGGTCGGCGTCGTAGCCGACCGCGAGCCGGCCCTTGCCGGCGAGGCCCCACACGCGCGCCGGCCCCGCGCACACCAGGTCGACCAGGCGCTCGAGCGTCAGCCGGCCGGCGGCGACGTGGTCGAGCATGATCGGCAGCATCGTCTGCACGCCCGGCATCCCCGACGGGCTCTGCGGGTACGGCCGCGCCTTCTCCTCGAGCGTGTGCGGCGCGTGATCGGTCGCGATCAGGTCGCACGAGCCGTTCCGCACCGCCGCCCACAGCGCGTCCTGGTGGCGCTGGTCGCGGATCGGCGGGTTCATCTGCGCGCGGGTGCCGAGCTGGCGGTAGCAGTCGGGCGCGACCAGCGTCAGGTGCTGCGGCAGCACCTCGAACGTCGCCACGTCCTTGCAGGTCGCCAGCACCTCGACCTCCTCGGCGGTCGTGACGTGCAGCAGGTGGACCGGCCGGCCGAAGCGGCGCGCCAGCGCGAGCGCGCGCCAGGTCGCGGTCAGCGCGGTCTCCGGATCGCGCCACAGCGGGTGGCTCGCCGGATCGCCCTCGACGGCGAGCGCCTTGCGCGCGCGCAGCCGCGGCTCGTCCTCGGCGTGGAGCGCGATGCGCCGGCGGCCGCTGGCGAAGACCGCGGCGAGCGTCTCGTCGTCGGCGACGAGCAGGCTGCCGGTCGAGCTGCCCATGAAGACCTTCACGCCGCAGCAGCCGGGCAGGCCCTCGAGCTGGCCGAGGTCGGCGGCGTTGGCCGGCGTCGCGCCGATGAAGAAGCCGACGTCGCAGCGCGCGCGGCCCTTCAGGCGCTCGACCTTGTCGGCCAGCGCCTCCGCCGAGGTCGTCGGCGGATCGGTGTTCGGCATCTCGAGCACCGCGGTCACCCCGCCGAGCACGGCGGCGGCGGTGCCGGTCGCCAGGTCCTCCTTGTGGGTCGCGCCCGGCTCGCGGAAGTGGACCTGGGCGTCGATCACGCCGGGCAGCACGTGGGCGCCGCCGACGTCGAGGATCTCGGCGGTCCGGACGCCGGACAGATCGCCGATCGCCGCGATGCGGCCCTCGCGGACGCCGACGTCGGCGTGGACGTGGCCCCCCGGGGTCACCAGGATGCCACCCTCGATCACGAGGTCGAACGGGAGATCGTCTTTCACGGCGGGGCCTCCAGGCGGACGAGCACCGCGCCGGCGTCGACGTCGGCGTCGTCGTCGGCGACGATGGCGGTCACCCGGGCGCCGGCCGGCACGTCGTCGCCGGCGGTCACCCGGTGGAAGGACTTCATGACCTCGAGCAGGCCGACGGTCTGGCCGGGGCCGATCGGGTCGCCGACCGCGACGAACGCCGGCTTGCCGGGCCCGGGCCGGCCGTAGAAGCGGCCGCTCGACGGCGCGCGGATCGCGAGCGCGCCCGCCGCCGCCGCCTTCGCCGCCACGCCGGCCTCCGCCGCCGCCTCGGTCTCCGCGGCGCCGCGCTCGAGCTCGAGCAGCATCGCGCCGTGATCGACCGGGACCCGCACGCGGCCGCCGCCGGCGATCGCCGCCACCCGGCCGCTCGCCCCCTCGCTCGCGCGCACGACGTGGACGACGCCGAGCCGCTCGACCTTGCCGATCACCTGCCCCGGCCGCACCCGATCGCCGACGGTGACGGCCGGCGTCCACAGGCCGACGCCGTCCGCCTGCTCGAGGCGGCGGGAAAGGCCGTCGGTCACCGCGGGCCTCCGACCAGCTCGCGCAGGTCGTGCATCGACCAGATGCGCGGGTTCTTCACGCGGCGGTAGCCGGTGCCCTGATACGCCATCTCGACCAGGTCGCACAGCCAGCCGCGCAGCGCGCCCAGCTCGACGATCTCGTCGGTGTCGAGCTGGCGCGCGGCGACGAACGGATCCATGTCGGCCTCGATGCGCGCCTCGGTCTCGCGCATGCCGGCCTCGATCTTCGCGCGCTCGGCCGGATCGGTCGTCATGATCTGGAAGTCGTCGTCGAGCTTCGTGTTGTAGGCCGCGATCGCGAGCGTGCGGCCCTCCATCACCGACAGCCGCGACAGGCAGGTCGAGAGCTGCACGACCGGGTCGTACGGCATGCCGGCCATCGCGTAGTAGCCGGCGCCCGACGCCTTGCGCAGCAGCACCGAGAACATCGGCACGCTGTTGGTCGAGTTCGTGTAGATGAGGCTCGAGCCGTAGGCGAGCAGGCCATGGCGCTCGGCCTCGGCGCCGATGTCGAAGCCGCTGATGTCGTGCAGCCAGAGGAGCGGGATGCCGTCGTCGTTGCACGCGCGCGAGAAGGCCGCGAGCTTGGCGATGCCGCCGCGGTAGAGGATGCCGCCGGGGCGCTGGCGGCCGGGCTGCTCGGGATCGCCGACGAGGCCCTGGCGGTTGATGACCAGGCCGGCGTAGAGGCCGCCGAGGCGGGCGACGCCGGTGATCATCTCCTCGCCGATCTCCGGCATGACCTCCCAGAACAGGCTCTGGTCGACGAGGCGGGCGAGCACCTGCGTCGCGTCGTAGACCTCGCGGTGATCGACCGGCAAGAGGCCGGCCAGCTCGCCGGTGCGGAAGCGGGGCGCCATCGGCGCGAGGTCGCCGCGGTAGAACGGCGCCGCCGACGACGGCAGCCGCGCGATCTCGCGGCGCAGGCAGGCCAGCAAGGTGTCGTCGTCCGGAACCCGGACATCCGCGCAGCCCGACTGGTGGACGTGGACCTCCGGGCCGCCGATGTCGAGCGACGTGATCTTCTGGCTCTTGGCGCCTTTGATCAGCGCGGCGCCGGCGATGACCATGTACGCCTGCTCGGTCATGTAGACCCGATCGCTGATGATCGGCATGTAGCCGCCGCCGGCGATGCAGTCGCCGAACACGCCGGCGACCTGCGGCACGCCGTGCGCGCTGAGCAGCGAGTTCATCTTGAAGATGTGGCCGGCGCCGCGCGCGCCGGGGAAGCTCTTGCTCTGCTCGGGGAGGAAGAGGCCGGAGCAGTCGACCAGGTAGATGGTCGGCAGCCGCAGGCGGAGCGCCATCTGCTGGGCGCGCTGGATCTTCTCCGGCGTGCGCGGCCACCAGGCGCCGGACGCGACCGTGTTGTCGTTGGCGATGACCATGCACCAGCGGCCCTCGACGCGGGCGAACGCGGTGACGACACCGGCGGCGGGGGAGCGCTGGTCGCCGGGGAAGACCTCGCCGTGGTTGACGAAGGTGCCGACCTCGCGCGGCGTCGTGCCGGCATCGATCAGGCGGGCGAGCCGCTCGCGGGCGGTGAGCTTGCCCTTGCGGTGGACGCGCTCGACGTAGGCGGGGCCCCAGCCGGCCTCGACCTCGGCGCGGCGCGCGCGCAGGCGGTCCTCGAGGGTGGCGAGCGCGGCGCGGTGCTCGGCGGCGGTCGGGTCGTCGGCGGCGGGCGAGCCGATCGGATGGAGGGGAACGAGGGACATGATGATGGGGAAGACGGAAGACGGAGGAGCAGAGGAGCGGGAGCAGGCGCAGGCGCGGGCGCGGATCCGGCGGAGACGGAGGCTACGGCCAGCCGGGGATGTGGCGGGTGTCGTAGTGGTGGTGCTGGAAGTCGGCGGACGCGAGGATGCGCTGGTGGAGCGGGATCGTCGTCGGGATCCCCTCGCACACCAGCTCGCCGAGCGCCTGCCGCATGCGGGCGATCGCGTCGGCGCGGTCGTCGCCGCGCGCGATCACCTTGCAGATCAGGCTGTCGTAGTGCGGCGGCACGACGTAGCCCTGCTCGACGTGGGTGTCGACGCGGATCGCGCCGCCCTGCAGGTCGGGGAGCTGCCACCGCGTGATCCGTCCGGGCGCCGGACGGAAGTCGGCGGCCGGGTCCTCGGCGTTGATGCGGCACTCGATGACGTGTCCGGTGAACCGGACCTCGTCCTGCGCCAGCCGCAGCCGGTGGCCGGCCGCCGCCTCGAGCTGCAGCACGACCAGGTCGACGCCGGTGCGCTGCTCGCTCACCGAGTGCTCGACCTGCAGCCGGGTGTTCATCTCCATGAAGCGGAGCACGCCGTCGGCCCAGGGACGGCGCGCCGCCCCCGTCGATGGAGGCTGGGCATCGCTCCGCGATGCCGCGCGGTCCCGCGACGCCGGCCCTTGCAGGTCGAGCAGCATCTCCATCGTGCCGGCGCCGGCGTAGCCGATCGCGCGGGTCGCGGCGACCGCCGCCGCCAGGGCCGGCGCCCGCTGCGCCTCGGTCAGGATCGGCGACGGGCTCTCCTCGATCAGCTTCTGGTGGTTGCGCTGCACCGTGCAGTCGCGCTCGCCCAGGTGGATCGCGTGGCCGTACCGGTCGGCGAAGACCTGCACCTCGACGTGGCGACCGCCCTCGATCAGCCGCTCGAGGAAGACCCGCTCGTCGCCGAACGCCGCGCGCGCCTCGGCGGTCGCCAGCGCGAACGCCGGCTCGAGCTCCGCCGGCCCGAGCGCCACCCGCATGCCGCGCCCGCCGCCGCCGCTCTCCGCCTTCAAGATGACCGGGTAGCCGACCTCGCCGGCGATCCGCACCGCCTCCGCCGCCGAGGTCAGCGGCCCGTCGCTGCCGGGGATCACCGCGAGCCCCGCCGCGCGCATCGCCCGCTTGGCGGGGCTCTTGCCGCCCATCAGCTCCATCACCTGCGGCGGCGGGCCGACGAACGTCACGCCGTGGCTCGCGCACAGGGTCGCCAAGAGCGGGTTCTCCGACAGGAAGCCCCAGCCCGGGTGCAACGCCGAGCACCGGGTCTGCACGGCGGCCTGCACCACCCGCGCCGCGTCGAGGTAGCTCGCGCTCGACCGCGCCGGCCCGAGGACGACCACCTCGCGGCCGCGGGTGTACGGCGCGTCGCGGTCGGCCTCCGACACCGCGAACACCGGCACGATGCCGAGCCGGTCGCAGCCGCGCGCGATCCGCACGGCGACCTCGCCACGGTTGGCGACCAGCAGACGGTGGAACGTCGGCGGTGGGCTCACGCGCCGGTCGACGCTACCACACCCTGCTACCGCCGCCCCGGCGCGCGGCGCATGATGCGCCCATGCACCTCGAGCTGGCCTACGCCCCCAACACCTGCGCGCTCGTGCCGTACGTGCTGCTCGCCGAGGCCGGCGCCGACTTCACGCCGCGGCCGCTCGACTTCCGCCGCCGCGAGCACCTGTCGCCCGAGTTCCTCGCGCTGAACCCGAAGCACAAGGTGCCGGTCCTGATCATCGACGGCGAGCCGCTGACCGAGTCGGTCGCGATCGGCGTCTGGATCGCCCGCACCTTCCCGGCCGCGCGGCTCTTGCCCGCCGATCCGAAGGAGGAGCTGCGCGCGCTGTCGCTCATGGCCTGGTGCGCGTCGACGATCCACCCGACGCTCACCCCGAACGCGCTGCCGCAGCGCTACTGCGACCTGCCGGGCTCCGAGGAGAGCGTGCGCCGCTGCGCGCAGAAGCTCACCCACGAGCACTACGCGATCGGCGAGCGCCTGCTGGCCGGCCGCGACTTCTTCTTCGATCACCTGACCTGCCCCGACGTCCACTTCTTCTGGTGCTTCCGCCGCGGCATGCAGTTCGGCATGGACGTCTCCGCCTACCCGAGCTGCCGCGCCGCCTTCGACCGCATCGCCGCGCGGCCGAGCGTGCAGCGGCTCCTCGCCCACGAGGCGTCGGTCCTCGCGGCCCAGCAGCAAGCCTCCTGACCGCCCCGCTACGGCGGCGACGTCGTGCCGCCGGCGAGCTCGCAGGTGTGCGGCCAGCCCTGCGCGCAGGCGCGCGCGTAGAGCTGCGCGGGCGTGCTGGCGGGGATCGACCAGCGCCGGCTGCCGCGCAGCAGCACCTGGTAGTCGGCCGGCGTCGGATCGCCCCGCTCGAAGTCGATCGGCGCGCCGATGTAGTGCACGTGGTTGTCGCAGGCCGGCCGGAAGCCGCGGTCGCAGCCGGCGCGGAACAGGTTGGCGCGCCGGGTGACGTCCGCGCGCGCCGAGAGGCCCCACGACGAGCGCGCCCCGAGCACGCCGGCCTCGTTGCACGCCCAGCCCGAGCCGACACCGCACATCTGCTGGTCGACGACCGCCAGGTACGCGCACGCGCGCGCGTTGCCCTCCTCGCACTTGCCGATCCAGTAGGGCCAGAACTGGCCCGGGTGGTGATCGCCGAGCGCGCGCGTCCCCGTCATCCACGCGAACGCCGCGCACCACACGCCGGTGTACGCGACGTAGCGCCACCTCGGGTGCAGCCCGCGGCCGAGCTTCTGCGGATCGATCACCGACAGCGGCCCGGTCGCCCACCGGTCGAACGCGCGCACCGACAGGTTGAGCAGCGGCACCTGCAGCAGCTTGTCGTAGAACGACGGCACGTCCGCCGACAGCAGCACCTGGTAGAGGATCATCGTCGTCACGCCGTAGAGCGCGCCGAAGATGATGCGGCCCAGCTCGGTGCGCGGCGACGTCGCCGGGTCGGTGACGAGCAGCAGCATGCCGATGAAGACCGGCACCGGGATCGCCGTGTCGAGGAAGAAGTAGGTGCCGGTGACGTGGAGGAAGAGCTGGCCGAGCAGGTACGTCGTCACCGCCGCCGCCATCGCGGTCGCCGACACGCCGAACAGGAGCTGGGCCGGCAGCGCGAGGACGAACAGCAGCAGGAACATGTTCGGCGGCACCGACTCGGTCTGGGCGATGAGCGGTCCCCACGAGATGTTCGTGGCGCCGAACGCGATGAGCCCGATCGACATGATCGCGAGCGGGAACGACGACGGGTTGAAGATGTGGACCTTGCGGCCCTCGCGCGTCCAGCGGAGGAGCTCCTTGGCCGTGAAGCCGGCGGCGACCAGCACCCACTGCAGGTAGAAGTACTCGGGCTTGAACCAGAGGAAGAGGTTGATGCTGAGCACGACCGGGCCGGGGCCGAAGCCGAGCGTGTAGTGGCCGCGCCGCGTCCACGACAGCAGCAGGTCGAAGCCGTAGGCGAACGCGATCTGCGCGAGCAGCAGCGGGATGTGGTCGCGGACGAGCGGGATCGTGAGCTGCCAGCCCCAGTAGGCGTAGATCGACGCCTGCACCAGCACCTGCATGTAGTGCTGCGGTCGCAGCTCGACGGTGTAGGCGAGGCCGCGCGCGCGCGACCACCGCGCTCGGAGCAGGAGCGCGTTCCAGGCGACGAGCACCAGGCCGGCGCCGACCAGCGAGGCGCGCAGCGCGGCCACGTCGGGGCCGAGGCCGGCGACGCCGGCGATC
>DASZXE010000418.1:0-15105 GCA_035546475.1 Kofleriaceae bacterium | reverse complement strand
GGGTCGCCAGCGCCGCCATCACCGGCGCGGGCACGACGACGACGCGCGTCGCGGGCACCGGCACAGGCGCAGGCGCCGTGGTCGACGACGCGTGCCGCGACGCGCTGACGTCCCGCTGGTGCCACAGCCGACGGACAGGAGTGCAACGGTCATGATCGAGCGAGCGCGCACATGGGACCTCCGTGCCGCGGGCCGTCCCGGACGACCTGGCCCGCTGCACGAAGGACGGCGCAGCCCGCCAACCGTCGACGACGCCGCACGATGTCTCGCGCGCGCTCGCCCCTACCGGCGGCGCCGCACGAGCGGCAGGAGCGCCAGCCCGAGCAGCGGCAGCGCCGCCGCGCCGCCCGCGCCACCGCCTCCCGCCGAGCAGCCGCCCACGATGTACGGCGCATCGCCGCCCGTGCCATCGCCGGTGCCGTCACCGCTGCCGCCATCGCCATCGCCGCTGCCCGTCCCGCGCTGCACCGTCACGTGGATGTCGCGCGTCGTCACCTGGCTGCGCGAGTCGGTCGCCTTCAGCTCGAGCGTGTGCGCGCCGTCCGCCTGCCCGCTCACCGAGAACTCGTACGTGCCGCCGGTCAGCGAACCGACGACCGTCCCGTCGACCGACAGCTCCACCGACACCAGGTCGCTGTCGACGATGTTGCCCTCGACGACGAAGTTGCGCGGCACCACGTCGCCGTCCTGCGGCTCGTTGAACTGCACCATCGGCGCCGGGTTCGGCGCGTACGCGCCGTAGATCGTCGCCACGCCGGTGCGGTCGAGCATCGTCCACGACAGGTCCATCGACGTCCCGTTGCACTGCGGGTAGTGCATGATCGACGCGCTGTCGTACGGCGTCACGGCGCGGAAGTCGTTGTCCTCGAAGCACTCGGTCGCGCCCGACTCGGGCCGGATGTGCTCGTGGCGGAAGCCGAGGATGTGGCCGAGCTCGTGGCCGAGCACGTTCTTGAGCGGCCACGGCCCCGGCTGGAACGCGCTCGGATCGATGAGGATGTTGCGCTCGTCGCGCGGGCTGTTCGGGAAGAACGAGCGCGCGAGGTACTCGCCGTTCGCGTTGACCGGGTTGACGTCGAACAGGACGTTGTTGTTCGTCGCCGTGCAGCTCGCGTCCTGCTCGGGCAGGTACTTGAAGTCGACGTCGGCGAACATCTCCCAGCCGCCTTCGGTCGCGTCGTGCAGCGCCTGGACCACGCGGGCCTTGTTGGCGCCGAAGCCGTTGCTGACGCAGTAGGTCAGGTCGTGCTTCTGGGTGGCGGACCAGACCACGTCGGCGCCATTCGTGTTGTAGACGGCGAGCTGGTCCTGCTGCCACGCCGACCACAGCTCGAACAGGCGGGCGTCGCCGCTGACCGGCGTGTCGCCGTCCACGATGTAGAGACCGGACGGCTCGCGGTACTGCAGGGCCTTCCAGTCCTCGAAGGAGAGGCCCCGGGAGGAGCCGAGCTCGGGCGTCTGGTCGACGCAGGCGGTCGAGGTGAGCCCGAGGGTCGCGACGAGGAGGGTCGTGTGGAGGGCGCGACGCGGGGGGCGGGTGGACATGCCCCCGGTCACTCCAAGAACGGTGCCAGCCGACAGGCGAGTGACCTCGGCCTGTTACACCGCTGCCGACTGCGTACGACGGTCCTCGGTCCCGGGTCCCCACCCCCATGCCGGGCATGCCGGGCCCATCCCGTCCGCCGGTTCCGCCCCCGCAACCCCGGTTGCGCTCGGCCGGGCTACTCGTCGTCGGGGTCGTCGCCGAGCAGCACCCCGACCTTCAGCTCGATCGCGTCGAACGGCTCGGCCCGCACGCGCTCGTCGGCACCGGCGCGCAGGACGATGATGTAGCCGTCCGGGTGGTGGCGGTGGACCGTGAGCGTCCGGTCGTCGCCGTCGAGGATCCAGTAGTGCGGCACGCCGGCCTGGTGATACCAGCGCAGCTTGCGGACAGTGTCGTGCTTGCGATTCGACTCACTGACGATCTCGCCGATCCAGTCGGGGCGCACGGTGACCGGCCGCTCCTTGATCGGCTCGGGCACCCGTTCGCGGCGCCAGCCGGCGAGATCGGGCCGGAGCCCGCGATCGGCGATCCAGATGTCGACCTCCAGGCCGATCCACCAGCCGCCGGGGAAGCGCACGCCGCCGGGGCGTCGATTGAACGCTGTCCTCAAGGCCGCGGCCGTCCCGGCCTGGGAGGCACCGTGATCGAAGCCCGGCGACGCCTTCGGCACCAGCTCGCCGTCGATCAGCTCGAGGCCGAGCTCGTCGGGCGCCGCCAGCCAGTCGGCGATCGTCGCGGGACGGCGTGAGGACGAGGTGGACACCTGCTGCAACTCTAGCATGCAGGCGCTATCGGCCGGCCGCGCCCGTGGTTGCGCGTCAGGTACCGATCTGGCCGCTGTCGACGACGATGACGCCGGCCTCGCGCATCGCCTCGACGGCGCGCTCGCCGTCGCCAACCGCGAGCTCGACGGGGCGGCAGCCGTCCTCGACGAGGTAGGCGGCGAAGCCGTCGCGCACGGCGTCGATCGCGGTCGCCTTCACGCAGTAGTCGGTGGCGAGGCCGAGCACGTAGACCTGCTTGACCCCTCGCTCGCGCAGCCACTCGCCGAGGCCGGTCGACCTGCGGCGCCCGTTGTCCCAGAAGCCGCTGTAGCTGTCGATCGCGGGGTCGGTCCCCTTGGGGAACACCTTCGCGATCCGCCCGCGGTCGAGCGCGGCGTGGAGCTCGGCGCCGGCGGTCCCCTGCACGCAGTGCGGCGGCCAGAGGACCTGTGGGAGCCCATGCAAGTCGATCACCTCGTACGGCCTGGTGCCCGGGTGGTTGACCGCGAAGCTCTCGTGGTCGGCCGGGTGCCAGTCCTGCGTCGCGACCACGCAGTCGAAGTGGCGCGCGACCCGGTTCGCGACCTCGACCGTCTCGTCGCCGTGCGCCACCGCCAGCGCGCCACCCGGACAGAAGTCGTTCTGCAGATCGACGAGGATCAGGGCGTGGTCGCTCACGGATCGAGTCTACCGCGGGGCCGATCGGCCGCGTGGTACGGTCCGCGCATGATCGCCGGGCTCGACGGCTGGACCGAGGAGGAGGTCCGGCGGGCCGCGCTCGACGGGCCGCGCCACGCGTTCGGCCCGGCGCCCTCGCTCGAGGTCATCGAGCGGCCGGGCTGGCTGCAGCTCGTCGCGCCGCAATTCAAGGACGGCGGGCTGAACGGCGTCTGGCACTCGGTGCTCGCCGACGACGAGGCCGACGCCGTCATCGACGCGGTGATCGCCCGCTACCACGCGCTCGGCGTGCGCTTCCGCTGGCTGACCGATCCGGACAGCCGGCCGCTCGATCTCGCCCTGCGCCTCGCGCGGCGCGGGCTGCGCGGCGAGCCGTGCAAGATCATGGCGCGCGCGACCGCCGGCGCGACCGCAGGCTTCGGGCCTGCCGACGGCGCCGAGGTCGATCGCGACGTCACCGTCGAGCGCGTCGACGCCACCAACCTTCCCGACTTCGACCACGTCATGTGCGCCGGCTGGGAGATGGACACGCCGCCGTTCGCCGCCTACCACCGCGCCATGCTCGCCGACCCCGCCGGCGCCGCCGCGCTCTACCTCGCGCGCTGGCGCGGCGAGCCGGCCGGCACCTCGACGCACCTGCGGCGCGGGCGCGCGACCTGCCTCGTCGGCGGCGTCGTGCTGCCGGCGGCGCGCGGCCGCGGCGTCTACCGCGCGATGGTCGCTCGCCGCCTCGCCGACGCGGCCGCCGCCGGCGTCTCGCTCGCGGTCACGCTCGCGCGCGCGACGACCTCGGCGCCGATCCTCGAGCGGCTCGGCTTCGCGACCGTCTGCGACACGATGTCCTTCCGCAGCGCGTGATCGCCGGCGCGCCGAACGATACGCTCCGCGACATGAAGCATACCGTCACGTTCACGTCCCTGCTCGTCGTCGCCCTGGCCGCCTGCGGCGGCAAGTCGAAGCCCGCCGTCGCCAACGGGGGCGGTGGCGGCGCCGGCGTCCTCGCCGTCGGCACCCACGCGTGCCACTTCGTCGTCAACGGCGAGGCCTACGGCGAGCACCGCTGCGACGTCGTCGCCGGCGCGCCGATCCAGCTCCAGAAGCTGTCGGGCATGGAGACCTTCAACGGCACGCTGACCGCGAGCGGCGGCAACCTCCAGCTCGCCGGCGAGATGGGCTGCGGCGACATGGTGGCGAAGTGCCAGCAGGCGTTCACCGTCGATCTCAAGCGGGACGGCGCCGGCTGGAGCGGCACCGTGACGCCGAAGGGCGGCGCCGACGCGAGCGCGGGCGCCGGCGCGGGCGACTGGTGGCTGTCGGGCGCGACCTTCGAGGTCGACGACGCCGCCGGCTACGGCGGCGAGCCGTACGGCTCCGCCTGGCCCCAGCCCGACGGCGAGTGACGCCCCGCGCGGCCGCCGGCCTCACGCGGCCGGCAGGTCGCCCATGGCGGCGGCGATGGCGGCGTCGCTGTCGACGTTGATCTCCTCGAGCGAGCGGCCGGCCGTCTCGGGGACGAGGAACGCGGCGAACGCGCCGATCAGCGAGACGATCGCCAGGATGACGAGGAGCGTCGACACGCTCCACGACTCGAGCAGCACCGGGAAGAGGAAGGCCGCGACCGAGGCGCCGATGCGGCCGCCGACGACGGTGATCGCCTGCGCGATGCTGCGCACGCGGGTCGGCGCCAGCTCGACGCCGAGAAGGCCGCCGCCCGACACGGTGCCCGGCCCGTAGCTGATCGCCAGCGTGTAGACGCCGTAGATCGCGAGGCCGAGCAGCGGCGCGCCGGCGACCGGCCCCAGGTGCGCGAACACCAGCAGCGCCGCCGCCGACACCGCGAAGCCGGTCGCGGTGAGCATCCGCCGGCCGAGGCGGTCGACGAGCAGACAGCCGAGCGCGGTGCCGGGCACGTAGAAGAGGCCGTAGGTGGCGAGCGAGAAGCCGTCCTCCGACATGCCGATCCGCTGCGCGATCACCGACGGTCCGAACAGGATGCTCGCGTAGATGACGACGTCGTAGAGGAACCAGAGGAAGGTCGCGCCGAGCACCGCGCGGGCGTGGCGGCTCAGCACCTCGTGCCACGCGCGCCGGTCGGCCAGCGGCGCGCGGTCGACCTCGGCGCCGGTGATCTCGGCGATGACCTGGCGGGCCTCGGCCGCCTGGCCGCCGACCCGCGCGAGGTAGCGCGCGGTCTCCGGCATGCGCCGGCGGAGGCCGAGCACCGACAGCGCCGGCAGCGCGCCGAGCCCGAGCACGATCCGCCACTGGAGGTCCGGCGACAGCCCGAGCCCGCGCACGGCGTAGAGGACGAGCGCGGCGGCGATCGCGCCGAGGCCCCACATCATGCTGAAGCCGAAGCCGATCTTCTTGCCGCGGTCGCGCCGGTTCGCGTGCTCCGCCATGATGGTCGGCGACAGCACGTAGTCGGCGCCGACGCCGATGCCGAGGACGAAGCGGATCGCGATCAGCGACCACAGCCCGGGCGCGAACGCCTGCGCGAACGCGGCGGCCGCCATCAGGCCGACGTCGACGCCGTAGAACCGCTTGCGGCCGCGCTGGGCCAGCGCGCCGAACAGGAGCGCGCCGATCGTCGAGCCGACCAGCGCGGCGCCGGTCAGGAAGCCGCTCTCGATGCCGCTGATCCGATCGATCCCGAACGACGTCAGCACGAGCGGCAGGACGAGGCCGATCGACGACAGATCGTAGCCGTCGGTGAACACGCCCATGCCGGTCGTGAGCATGGCGAGCAGGTGGAACCGCGACAGCGGCTCCTCGTCGAGCTTCTCGAACGCGTTGTCGTGCATCGGCGCCTGCCCTGGACGAGCTGGTGGTTGCGCGCCGAGTGTCGCCCGCCGCGACATCCGCTGACAAGCGCGCACCGGCGCGCCACGCCGCGCGCCGGTCAGATGGCGAACTCGAAGCCTTGCTTGAGGAGCCGCTCGTACTTCTTCTTGTCGAAGCGGTAGAGGCGGGCGGCGCGGTGGCGGACGCCGGTCTCGACCTCGTCGGTCTCGACGACCAGGCCGAGCGACAGGATCTTCTTGCGGAAGTTGCGCTTGTCGAGCGGCCGCTCGAGGACGATCTCGTAGAGGCGCTGGAGCTGGGTGAGCGAGAAGCGCGGCGGCAGCAGCTCGAAGCCGATCGGCGCGTAGCGGACCTTGCCGCGCAGGCGCTCGACCGCGCGCTCGATGATCGACGCGTGATCGAAGGCGAGCCGCGGCAGCTCGTGCAGCGGGTACCAGGCGACGTTCTCCGCGTCGGTCGCGGCGCGGATCCGGTAGTCGGACAGCTTGGCCAGCGCGTAGTACGCGACGGTGATGACCCGGCCGCGCGGATCGCGGTCGGGCGCGCCGAAGGTGTAGAGTTGCTCGAGGTAGACGTCCTCGATGCCGGTCTCCTCGCGCAGCTCCCGGCGCGCGGCGGCGTCGAGGTCCTCCTGGTCCTGCACGAAGCCGCCCGGCAGCGCCCACGCGTGGCGGAACGGCTCGACGCCGCGCTGGACGAGCAGGAGCTTGAGCTCGGCGGCGTCGAGGCCGAGCACGACGCAGTCGACCGTCACCGACGGCCGCGGGTAGTCGTAGACGTGACGGCCCGGCGGCGGCGGGCTCCAGGCGGGCGCCGGCGGCGTCGCCATCAGCGGCGATCCTCGGCGCCGCTCGCCACCGCCTCGCGCATCGCCGCCAGCTCGCGCTCGAAGCCGCCCGACAGGATCGGGAAGCGGCACCACGAGCGCGGATCGAGGTTCTTGTCGTCGAGGTGGAACGACGGCGCCATCCGCTCGCGCTTCCACTGGTGCCGGCACCACAGCCGGAAGAAGCGCTCGATCCAGACCGCGAGCTGCGGCGGGTCGTACTGCGGGAAGCGCGGCTCGAGCTCCTGCAGGACCTCGAGCGGCATCCGCTTGTCGCGGATCGCCGAGTCCTCGACCGCCTCGAGCAGGTCGTACGGCATGAGGTCGGCCTCGTCGGTCTGTCCGCCGCCCGGACGAAGCTCGGCGGTCGGCGCCTGCGCGTTCACGTACGACAGCGCCGGCACCGGGTGCAGGCCGGCCGGCCCGTCGGTCTCGAGCCAGCGCAGCCACCGCCGCAGGTAGGTCTTGTCGATGCCGCCGATCGGCGCGAGGCCGCCGGAGGTGTCGCCGTCCATCGTCGCGTAGCCGACCGCGATCTCCGAGCGGTTCGACGTCGTCAGCAGGATCGCGTTGCGCAGGTTGGCGACCAGCCAGATCGACGGCGACCGCACGCGCGCCTGGATGTTCTGCAGGGCGAGGTCGTCCTGCTCCCAGGTGAGCGCGCGGCCGATCGCGCCCTCGACGGCGCCGAGGTAGCCGGCGACCATCGGCGCGACGTCGAGCACGTGGTGGTCGGCGCCGATGCCGCGCGCGACCTCGGCGGCGGCGGTGCGCGTCACCTCGCCCGAGTTGCGCGTCGCCTGGTAGGCGCAGGCGAGCAGCCGGTGGACGAGCGCGCGGGTGTCCTCGACGAGGCCGACGCCCGGGATGTAGGCGAGCCGCGCCTTGACGCCGTCGAGGCCGTGCTCGGCGACCGCCAGCTCGAGCGCGATCGCGACCAGGCACGCGCACGCGGCGGAGTCGGCGCCGCCCGACAGCGAGACGACGTAGCCGTGGCTGCGGCTCTTGCGCAGGTAGTCCCAGAGGCCGAGCGCGACCGCGCGGGCGAGCTCCTCCTCCTTCAGGTGCGGGCCGTCCTCCCAGGTCGGCGCGATCGTCGGCGGCGCCTCCGGCCGGCGGTGCGGCCAGGCGAACGCGAGCTCGACCACCGCGTCGTCGGCGTCGTGGCGCGGCCGGTGGCTGCCGCGGCGGGCCTGCTCGCGGCGGTTGGCCTCGATGTCGATGACCGCCGTCGACAGCTCGACGTCGACCAGGCCGAACCGGCGGCCGCGCGCGAGCAGCTCGCCGCCCGACGCGACCAGGCCGCCGCCGTCGTAGACGATCCGGCCCGCCTCGTTGCCGAGGAGGTTGGCGTAGAGGTAGCCGACGCCGAACGCGCGCGAGCCCTCGATGACGAACCGCTGGCGCACGCCGAACTTGCCGAACGCGAAGTGGCTCGCCGACGGGTTGAGCAGGAGGTCGACGCCGCGCAGCGCGAGGTCGGCGCCCGGCCGGTTGGCGACCCAGGCGTCCTCGCAGATCTCGAAGCCGATGCGGACATCGCCGACGTCGAAGACGAGGTCGCCGATCGGCCAGCGGCCGCCGTCGGGCCCGGCGTGCTCGAGCCAGTCGCGCTCGCCGGCCGGCCACTCCTTGAACCAGCGCGGCTCGTAGTGGATGCCGTCACCGGCGAGGAAGCGCTTGCCGACGAAGCCGGCGATCGCGCCGTCGACGATCAGGCAGGCGGCGTCGTAGAGCGCCTTCTCGTGGTAGAGCGGCATGCCGAGGCCGACCACCATGCCGCGCGTCTCGGGCAGGAGCTCGCGCAGCGCGGCGAACGCCTGCTCCTGCAGGCCGGGCGCGAAGAAGGCGTCCTCGCAGCCGTAGCCGGTGAGGCACAGCTCGGGCAAGCAGAGCACCGTCACGCCGGCGTCGCGCGCGGCGCGGATCGCGGCGCGGATGTTGCCGAGGTTCGCGTCCCACGCGAACGGCGTCTGGTTGAGGCAGGCGGTGGCGACCTTGATGAGCTTCATCGGCTTGTGTACCGGTTGTTCCCCCCCAGCGAGCGGAGCGAGCGGTCGACCGTGACGCTGGGACGTCCGGGGTCAGCGAGGTGGTTCGGGGTCTGTCTTCTCAGCGGTTGTTCCTCAGATGCTCGACGAGCAGCGGGGCGGTGCTCTCGACCTGCAGGAAGTCGCCGCGGTGGCCGAGCGCGCGCGGGTGACTGTCGGTCACGACGAGGTGGCCGAAGAGGCCGGTCGCCTCGAGCTTCGCGAGCGAGTCGCCGGGGAACAGGCCGTGCGTCGCGATCGCGTCGATCGACGCGGCGCCCGCCTCGCGGTACGCGCGCGCGGCGCTGATGAGCGAGCCGCCGGTGCGGATCATGTCGTCGTAGATGACGACCCGCTTGCCGGCGACCTGCGCCGACACGCCGGTGACCTCGGTCTCGCTGCCCGACAGCCGCCGCTTGTAGACGAACGCCGCCGGCACGCCGAGGTCGTTGGCGAGGCTCTCGACCCACTTCGCGCGGCCGGCGTCGGTGCAGGCGAGCACGAAGTCGTCGCCGCCCAGCCGGCGCGCCGCCGCCATCACGATCGGCTTGCCGTAGACGTGGACCGGCCGCAGCGGGCCCTCGAAGTAGTAGGCGATCGCCGACACGTGCAGGTCGAGCAGGAAGACCTGGTTGCCGCGGCTCGCCGCCGGGATCGACCCGAGCAGGCGCGCGCGCGTCTTGGCGCCGACCACCTCGCCGTGGCGCACCGCCCGCTCCATCGTCGAGTAGCCGAAGAACGGGATGACCAGCGTGAGCCGGTACGCGCCCATGTGCACCATCGTCGACGCGAGGTCGTACAGCTCGAGCGTGTCCTCCTCGCCGATGGTCCCGCCGACCAGCACGACGTCGCGGTCGGCGACCTCGGTCGCGATCCGGTGGTAGCGCTCGCCGTCGGGGAAGGCGCGCCGCTCGATCTCGCCGCGCGGCCACGCGCCGGCGTCGGCGACCCGATCGCCGAGGTAGCCGTAGCTGGCGGTCGAGAAGACGATCGTCGTCATCGCCTCACCTCCGCGGCGGCCGCCGCGTGACCGATGGCGGCCCGCGCCTCGGCGACCAGCCGCAGCTTGCGCTGGTGGAGGGTGTCGTCGAGCCCGACCGGGTACGGCTGCGGGTTCAGGTGCCGGCGCGTGCGCGGCGACAGCGCCGCGAGGTCGGCCGCCGCGCGGGCGCGCGCCGCCATCAGGTCGCCGGCCGACGCCGCCTCGTCGGTGCGCGCGCCGTCGCGGACGACGGTGGCGAGCAGCGGCTCCGCCCGATCGCCGCGCACGACGAAGCCGCGGGTCGGGTCCTCGAGGTCCCACGCCGGCACCTGCGTCCCGGCCGCGGGCGCGAGCGCGTCGCAGATGACGTCGCCGACCAGGACGCCGTCGCGCGCGATCCGGTGCACCGCCTGGATGCCGGGCGTCGAGATCTTGATCGGCTGCTCGGACAGCTTGATCGGGTAGCGCCAGCCGCCGGGCGCGTCCGGCTCGGCGACCGCGCCGAGCTTGTAGACGCCGCCGAGCGCCGGCTGATCGTTGCCGGTCACCAGCTTGGTGCCGACGCCCCAGGTGTCGATGCGCGCGCCCTGATCGCGCAGGCTCGACATGAGCCGCTCGTCGAGGTCGTTCGACGCCACGATCTTCGTCTGCGCGAAGCCGGCGTCGTCGAGCATGCGGCGCGCCTCGATCGACAGGTGGGCGAGGTCGCCGGAGTCGAGGCGGATGCCGAGCAGGTCGTGGCCGATCGAGCGCAGGTAGCGGCCGACCTCGATCGCGTGGGCGACGCCGTCGAGGCTGTCGTAGGTGTCGACCAGCAGCGTGACGTTGCCCGGCATCGCCTCCGCGTAGGCGCGGAAGGCGCGCCGCTCGTCGCCCCAGAACATCACCCACGAGTGCGCGTGGGTGCCGCGGACCGGGATGCCGTACAGCTTGCCGGCGAGGACGTTCGACGAGCCGGCGACGCCGCCGATCCAGGCGGCGCGGCTGGCGGCGAGCCCGCCGTCGATGCCCTGGGCGCGGCGGAGGCCGAGCTCGAGCACCGGCGCGCCGCGGGCGGCGTCGCACACGCGCGCGGCCTTGGTCGCGATCAGCGTGCCGAAGTTGACCATGGTGAGCAGCGCGGTCTCGACGAGCTGCGCCTGGATCATCGGCGCGCGGATGCGGACCAGCGGCTCGTGGGCGAAGACGAGGCGGCCCTCGGGCACCGCGTCGACGGTGCCGGTGAAGCGGAGGCCGCGCAGGTAGGCGAGGAAGCCGGGGTCGAACAGCGGCTCGCCGCCGGCGCCGGTCAGGCTCGCGAGGTACGCGCAGTCGTCCTCGGTGAAACCGAGGCCGGTCAGGTAGTCGAGCGCGGGGCCGAGCCCGGCGGCGATCGCGTAGCCGCCGCCGAACGGGTGGCGGCGGAAGTGGAGGTGGAAGACCGCCTCGCGCTCGGCGAGCCCGGACTTCCAGTACCCGTGGGCCATCGTCACCTGGTAGAGGTCGGTGAGCAGCCCGAGCGGGGTGCGGTAGACGTCGGTGAGCGTGGTCATGCGGTTTTCCGGCGGCCGCCCGGCGCCTGCCGCGCGCGCAGCATGGCACGATGGCCAGGTCGCGGCGCGGGGCCGGTCGGCTTATTGGTGTAATATATACACGAACACGTCGCGGCGCAAGGGGCGCGGGCCACGACGCCGGCCGTCACGCTGACGCTGCCGGACTGACTCCACGCGACGGCTCTGGAGTGCCCGCAGCGGCACACGGCGCTGGTGCGCGCACAGGCGCCGTGCCACGCTCGCGAAGCATGACGCGCTCGCTCGGGGTGTGCGTGGTGATCGCGCTCGGTCTCGAAGCGTGTGCCGCGCACGTGCCCACGCTCCGCGAGCGGATGCGGGCGTCGCTGCGCCCCGCGCGGTTCGACGACTTGAAGCTCCTGGAGGAGGTCGACGCCGACTCGACCGCCCGGAAGCGGGCGTTGTTCATCCGCGTTTGCGAGGAGGTCGGTCGCCACGACCCCGCCGTCCTGCAGCGAGTCCCGTGCGTCGGTTTCGTGCAAGAGCAGCAGCGCCCGGAGGAGGACCGCGAGGAGCTCGCGAGGCTCGAGCGCGACAACGACGAGCTCGCCGACAAGCTCGCTCGGGGGATCGTCGAAGGAACGATGGTCGACGACGCCGAGGCGTGGCAGGCGACGCTACAGGCGGGACCGGCCGACCAGGCCGACCGGTGGGAGGCGATGCTCGCGCGTCGCCGCGCGCTCATCGAACAGCGCTTCACGCGCAAGTACGAGCAGCTCGCCGCGGGGGCATGCCACACCGACGGTCACACCCGGGCCGAGGAGGACCTCGCCGCCGCCATCAAGGCGTCCGCCGCGTTCGGCGACGCGATGGCGGGCATGTTCGACCGGGTCGCGCTCGACACCAAGGCTCGTTGCGCCGCCGTCGATGCCGAGGTCCGGCGCCGGCTCGCGAGCTCCAGGGCCGATGCGCTCGACGTCGTCCGCGAGGCGATCGCGAACGGCGTCCCCGCGGCGGCGGCCTCGCGCGTCCGCGAAGCCGCCGACGAGCTCATCGCGCGCGGGGAGCTCGAGGAGATCGACCAGCTCGCGGCGGAGATGCGCGACCAGCGCGACGCGACCAGCGAGGACAAGGCCGCCGGAGCGGCGATGGCGGCCCGTCTCGAGGAAGTCCTCGCCACCCGCTACCGCGCGATGGGGGCCGATGCGGTCGCCGTGGAGGCGAGTCACCCCGCGCTGGCCGCGCTGTTGAGGCTGGCGATGGGCCCGTTTCGCGACGAGCTGCCCCCGCCGGGGCCGCGGGTCAAGGCGTGGATGGAGTTCTCCGGCCGGTTCGGCGTCGCATCGATCGATACGTGCTACGCGCCCAGGGGCACCCGGGGCCTGGTCGCCTACGGGCTGACGTGCTCGTCGTATCTGGTCAAGGGCGGCGAGGTCGTCGACGGACCCACGATCAAGACCACGTCCACGGAGACCTACCGGACCGGCTACGACAAGGGTTTCGGCAACGAGCATGTCCGCGTCGACACCACGATGCGAACGACGACGCGGACGCAGGATCACTACGAGTTCACGCACACCGGCGATGTTCTCCAGCTCGACCTCGGCGAGGAGATCCTGCGCGTCCCGGTGGGGAGCGATGGCTTCGACCTGCCGGCCCACGTCGAGGAGCTCCGGCTGCGCGCCGAGAGCGAGCTGAAGGGCGCGCTCGTGACGAAGGCCGCGCGGTTGCTCGCCGCGGCGAGGTCCACCGCGGACCCGGTCGCGCGTGCCGATCTCTACGCTCAGGCGTATCTCTTGAACCCGGAGCGGCTCGAGGAGGCGCGCGCGTTCTTCGTCGCGAAGTACGAGCTGCGCCAGCACTTCGACCTGAACGTCGAGTTCGCGCAGCCCTGACCCGATCGACGTCGTCGGCGGCGGTCAGCGCTCGAGCTCGAGGCCGGTGACGTCGCGGACCAGCGCGTCGGCCCAGGTGCCGGCGGCGTCGGCCCAGCGGAACTTGAGCGTGCCGCGCCGGGTGGTGTGCAGGATCGGCGTGCGGCCGCCGTCGGCCCAGGCGTCCGGCGCGATCGCGACCCGCTGGCCATCGCCGACGACCGCGGTCACGCGCGCGGTCGGCCCGGCGAGCGTCGTCGCCAGCGCGCGCAGCGACCAGACGTCGCGCGCGTCGCCCGCGTGGTTCGTGCCCGGCAGCCGGGGGACCCGCGCGAACGCGTCCGCGTCCCAGCGCTGGTGGTCGCCGCCGATCGTCACGTCGAGCGCGAGCACGGCCGGCGCGGTCGCCCGATCGTGGAGGTCCTCGTGGTGGGCCACCGCCGCGGCGTTCGCGTCGTCGTGCGCGCGCGGCGGCGCCCTGTGGCACGCGGCCGCCAGCGCGGCGCCGCAGGCGAGGAGGCCGAGGGCCCGCCGGTGCGAGGCCATGGTCAGGCCGCCCCGCGGTCCGGCTCGACGTCGGCGCCGTGCTCGGCGAGCAGCGCGCGCAGGATCGAGCGGTGGCAGCGCGCCTCGTCCTCGCAGTAGCAGCCGACGGCGAGGTCGGTCGTGTGCGAGAGCGCGGCGAGCAGGTCGAGCAGGCGCGCCGCCGCCGGCGCCTGCATCTCGCGCCGGTACGCCCGCGCGAACGCCGCCCACGTCCGGTCGTCGCGCGAGGCGAGCGCGCGCGCGACCAGCGGCGCCGACGGGGCCAGCTCGGGCAACCAGGTGTCGTAGAAGTCGCGCGCCGCGATGTCCGCTTTCCGGACACCTCGCGGCGGCCGGCGCACGGTGCCGATCCGCAGCCCTTCCCCGCGCCGCCGCGGCGAGCCGAGTCGAACGATGCGAACGCTCATCGCGGCGACGATACGCCCGCGCCGCCGCCGCGCGGGGCGGGCCGCGCGCGCGACATGCCCTATCCTTGCCGCACCATGAGCAAGCCGTCCCTCGCCGACTTCCCGATCACGCGCAAGTGGCCCCCGCAGCACCCGGACCGCCTGCAGCTCTACTCGCTGCCGACGCCCAACGGCCTGAAGGTGTCGATCGCCCTCGAGGAGCTCGGCCTGCCGTACGAGGCGCACCGGGTCGACTTCGAGCGCAACGATCAGCTCTCGCCCGAGTTCCTGTCGCTCAACCCGAACAACAAGATCCCGGCGATCCTCGATCCCGACGGCCCCGGCGGCCGGCCGCTCGCGCTGTTCGAGTCGGGCGCGATCCTCCTCTACCTCGCCGAGAAGACCGGGCGGCTGCTGCCCGCCGACCCGGCCGAGCGCTACCACGCGCTCCAGTGGCTGATGTTCCAGATGGGCGGCGTCGGCCCGATGTTCGGCCAGGTCGGGTACTTCGTGCGCTTCGCCGGCAAGGAGCTCGAGGACAAGCGGCCGCGCGACCGCTACGTCCACGAGGCGAAGCGGCTGCTCGGCGTGCTCGACCGCCACCTGGCCGGCCGCGCGTGGATGGTCGGCGACGACCTGTCGATCGCCGACGTCGCGATCTTCCCGTGGGTCCGCTCGCTCGACGTCCACTACCAGGCCGGCGAGCTGCTCGACCTCGCCAGCTTCACCGAGGTCGGCCGCGTGCTCGCCGCGTTCCTCGCCCGCCCCGCCGTCCAGCGCGGCCTCGTCGTCCCCGCCAGGCCCTGACCGCAGCCGGTCACGGCCGGCGGCGGTCGGCGATGTGCCAGAGGACGCCGCTCGGATCGGACAGGTAGAGGACGCGCAGCCCCCACGGCTGCAAGGCGGGCGGCCTGGCGATGCGGAGCCCGTACTTCTCCTGCAGGCCGGCGCGGGTGATGTGCTCCCACCACGGATCGGCGTCGGCGACGATGAGGGTCATCATCGAGTTGGCGGCGTGTTCCTCGACGAAGACGTCGGTCAGGATGAAGCGGTGACCGCCGAGCTCGAGCTCGCACGCGTCGCCGCTGTCCCACACCTCGTGGAAGCCGAGGTCGAGGTAGAAGCGCTTCGAGGTCGCCAGGTCCCGGGCGGGCAGGAACGCCTTCAGGTCGAGGACG
>DASZXE010000417.1:0-2969 GCA_035546475.1 Kofleriaceae bacterium | reverse complement strand
CGGCCGCGGGCGAGGTCGCTGCCCGCCAGGTAGACCGTCGGGTACTTGCCGGTGCGACGGAAGGCGACCCGCTCGCGCACGAGCGCGTCGATCGTCGCGACAATCGCGCCCTCGTCGAGGTCGGCGAGCGCGCCGTGCTCGGGCAGGTCGAGCAGGCCGCCGACGTCGACGGCCTTGGCCCGGCTGCCGCGCAGCGCTCGCGCCAGCGTCATCGCGCCGACCGGCCGCCGGAGGTGTCCGAGCGCGTCCCCGATCCGCTGCCGGTGCGCGCCGGTCAGCGCCTCCGCCGGCGCCGATTCCTCGACGGCCGCCGGCGCCGCGCCGCCGCAGACGTCGCACTGGCCGCAGCGCGGGTGATCGTCGGTGCCGGTGAAGTGCCCGCACAGCACCTGCTGGCGGCAGCGCGCCACCGTCGCGTACCGCTCGATCGCCGCGAGCGCGTCGTCGCGGCGCTGGCGCACCGCCAGCGAGCCGCCGTCGCCCTGCACGCGCCGCTGCGTCATCAGGTCCGCCGGCCCGTACAGGAGCAGGCAGCGCGCCGGCTCGCCGTCGCGGCCCGCGCGCCCGGCCTCCTGGTAGTAGGCCTCGACGCTGCCCGGCGCCTGGAAGTGGACGATCAGGCGGACATCGCCGTGGTCGATGCCCATCCCGAACGCGCTGGTCGCCACCAGCACGCGCGTGCGCCCGCCCGCGAACGCCCGCTGCGCGCGCTCGCGGGCCAGCGCCGTCCGCCCCGCGTGGTAGTAGCCGGCGCCGAAGCCGGCCGCCTTCAGGCCGTCGGCGACCGCCTCCGCCTTCTTGCGCGTCGAGCAGTAGACGATCGCGCGGCCGGCGCCGCCGCCGCCGCGCAGCCCGGCCGCCTCGCACGCGGCGATGGTCGCCCGCAGCCGGGTGGCGTCGCTGCGGTGGTGCTCGACGGCGAACTGCAGGTTCGGCCGCGCGAAGTCGCCGACGACCCGCACCGGCGGCGCCAGCTCGAGCGCCCGCTGGATCTCGGCGACGACCGGCGGCGTCGCCGTCGCGGTCAGCGCGATCATCGGCGCGGTCACCACCTCGCGCAGCTCGTGCAGGCGCAGGTACTCGGGCCGGAAGTCGTGGCCCCACTGGCTCAGGCAGTGCGCCTCGTCGATGGCGACCAGCGCGATCGCCACCCGCCCGAGCATCCGCTTGAAGCTCTCGAGCGTCGCGCGCTCCGGCGACACGTAGAGCATCACCAGCTCGCCGCGCAGGAAGCGCACGACGACCGCTCGCTGCTCCTCCTCGTCCTGGTGGCTGTTGAGCGCCGCCGCCGCCACGCCGCGCCCGGTCAGCGCGGCGACCTGGTCCTCCATGAGCGCGATCAGCGGCGACACGACGATCGTCGTGCCCCGCCGCTGGCGCGCGGCGACCACCGCCGGCACCTGGTAGCAGAGCGACTTGCCGCCGCCGGTCGGCAGCACGACCAGCGCGTCCTTGCCGGCCAGCACGGCGTCGACCGCCTGCTCCTGGCCCGCGCGGAAGCTCGCGTGGCCGAACACCTCGCGCAGCACGCCGCGCACGTCGGTGGCGCCGGCGGGGGCGACACCGACCTCGAACCGCGCGGGCGCGGGAAGGAGCATCCTCGCCGACTACCACACCCGCCTGACGTTCGCGCGGCGCGCCTGATCGGCTGCCGGCCGCCGCCATCGAGCATCGTCGCCGCGCGGCCGAGCGTCATCTCCGGTCGGTCGAGCACCGGCCGCCGCGCAGTCGAGCACGGTCGAGCGTCGGTAGCCGCCCGGTCCGGCGCGGTCGCCGCGCGGTCGAGCGTCGGTCGCCGCCCGGTCCAGCGCGGTCGCCGCGCGGTCGAGCGTCAGTCGCCGGTAGTCGAGCGTCAGTCGCCGGCAGTCGAGCGTCAGTCGCCGGTAGTCGAGCGTCGTGGCTGCGCGGTCGAGCGCGGTCGAGCGCCGGCCGCCACGCAAGATGATGTGCACGGCGAGATCGCCTGGGGCGGATGCCGCGGGACACGCCGCCGACGTCCTGCGGCGGGCCACCGCTGCTCATCCGCGGCGCTCGAAGCAGCCAAGCACGGCCTCGAGCACGGCGTCGGGCGCCTCGAGCTGCGGGTAGTGGCCGACGTCGCGCAGCTCGACGACGTCCGGGTCGGTCATCAGCTCGCGGTAGCGCGCGACCATGTGCGCGCCCGAGATCGGATCGGCCATGCCGTTGACGAACCGCAGCGGCAGGTGCCTCGGCCCCGGCCGCGACGCGTCCACGAGCGCGCCGACCCACCGCTCGCGATGGGTGCGACGCTGGGCCAGGTAGTCGAGCAGGAGCGGCAGCACGAGCGTCCCGCGCTCGCGCGAGATCAGCGTCCACATCGCGTCGAGCTCCGCGTCCGGCAGCGGGTGCGCGCCCCAGATCGCCCGCATGCTGCTGGCCAGCCGCCGGCGGCCGCTGAGCCGCGCCAGCAGTGGCCCGAGGCGCGACGCCAGCAGCTTCTGCATGCGCAGCGGCCGGTGCATCTCCGGGAAGACGCCGCCGTTGAGCAGGCAGAGCGCGTCGAGCGTCACCGGCAGCGAGCCCTCGCGCCGCCGCGCCAGCAGCTCCTGCGCGACGCTGACGCCGTAGTCGTGCGCGAGCACCCGGCAGCGCGTCACGCCCGCGCGCTCGAGCAGCGCCACCTGCAGCTCCGCCTGCTCGATGATGCGGTAGGCGTGCGGCCGCGGCTTCGCCGAGAAGCCGTAGCCGAGCATGTCGCACGCGATCAGCCGGTAGCGCGCGGCGAGCGCGTCCCACAGCGGCCACCAGTCCCACGACGCGGTCGGAAAGCCGTGGACGAGCAGCAGCGCGTCGCCGGCGCCGCCGGTGCGCACGAACACGTCGTGGCCGCGCCACCGGAAGGTCTCACCGGCCGCGCGCCAGGCCTCCAGGCTCTCCATCGGCCGAGCGTAGCAGCGCGGCGGCGGCGCTCGGGTCAAGGTCGGCGCCTGCTGCGCGGCGCGCACCTC
>DASZXE010000416.1:0-3312 GCA_035546475.1 Kofleriaceae bacterium | reverse complement strand
CGTCCGCCGCGCGCTCGGCGTGCGCACCGCCGCCGCCGCCGAGCAGGCCGCCGCCGGCTTCCGTCCCTGGCGCGCCTACGCCACCGTGCACCTGTGGGCCGCCGCCCCTCCCAGCCCGCCGAGGACCCGATGACCACCACGTCCACCTTCACCCGCGCGCGCACGTCGAAGACCGGCCCCGCGAACGCCTCCCGCACCGCGCGCACCGCCGCGCCGGACGACGCCGGTGGTGACGTCCCGGAGCTCGGGGCGCCCGCCGCGGCGCCGGCCCGCACGGCGACGGCCGCGACGGCCACGACGGCCACGACCCGCGTCGTCGCCTCGCCGATCGGCCCGCTCACGCTCCACGCCGGCCCGCACGGCCTCCGCGCGATCGAGCTGCCGGCGTCGCGCCACCCGCTGCGGCTCGCCGCGCCTTCGTCCGGTTCCCGGACAGCCGATCGCATCCTCGACGACGCCGAGCGCGAGCTCGCCGCGTACTTCGCCGGCGAGCGCCGCGCCTTCACGATCGCGCTCGAGCCCGAGGGCACGCCGTTCCAGCGCCAGGTCTGGGACGCGCTCGCCACGATCCCGTACGCCGCCACCTGGTCGTACGGTCAGCTCGCCGCCGCGATCGGCCGGCCCGGCGCGTCGCGCGCGGTCGGCGCCGCCAACGGGCGCAACCCGCTGCCGATCATCGTGCCGTGCCACCGCGTCATCGGCCACGACGGCTCCGCCACCGGCTACGGCGGCGGCCTGCCGGCCAAGCGCTGGCTGCTCTCCCACGAGGCGGCGGTGGCCGGCCTCACGCTCCCGGGGCTGTGAGCTCCAACCGTCGCCGGCGCGCCCGCGATCGACTACAGTCCCGGCGTGGTGCAGTCGGGCAGCGAGGCGTCCACGATCGCGACCGCCATCGACGCGCGCCGGCGTGAGCTCGGCGGCCTGTCGGTGCTGCGCGTGCTGCCCGCGCTCGGCCGCCGCACGGTCGGCCCGTTCATCTTCCTCGACCACATGGGCCCGGCGCGCCTCGACGCCGGCCGCGGCATCGACGTCCGCCCGCACCCGCACATCGGCCTCGCGACCGTCACCTACCTGTTCGAGGGCGAGCTCGTCCACCGCGACAGCCTCGGCTCCGAGCAGGCGATCCGTCCCGGCGACGTCAACTGGATGACCGCCGGCCAGGGGATCGTCCACTCCGAGCGCACCGCCGCCGAGCAGCGGCGCGCGGCCTCGACGCTCCACGGCCTGCAGCTCTGGGTCGCGCTGCCCGCCGCCGACGAGGAGGGCGCGCCGAGCTTCCACCACCACCCGGGCGCGACCCTGCCCGAGGTCGCGCGCGGGGGCGTCCGCCTGCGCGTGCTCGCCGGCTCGGCGTACGGCGCGACCTCGCCGATCGCGACCCGCTCGCCCCTCTTCTATGTCACCGCCGACCTGCCGGGCGGCGCCGAGCTCGCGCTCCCCGACGAGCACGTCGAGCGCGCGCTCTACGTCGTCGACGGCGCGGTGGCCGCGGGCGGCGCCCGCGCCGAGGCCGGCCGCATGCTCGTCTTCCCGCCCGGCGCGCCGATCACCGCCCACGCGATCGCCGCGTCGCGGGTCGCGCTCATCGGCGGCGCGCCCCTCGACGGCCCGCGCCACATCTTCTGGAACTTCGTCTCCAGCTCGCGCGACCGCCTCGAGCAGGCGAAGCGCGACTGGCGCGACCACCGCTTCCCCTCGATCCCCGGCGACGACACCGACCTCGTCCCGCTGCCGGTGTGATCGACGACGGACGGGCCGCCTCGCGCGCGAGCAACCGCGGCGCGCGGCGCGGCCCGCGCGACGGCGACCGCGCCGAGCACCGGTGGGCCCGGTGGCCCCGTGGCGCCCCGCGCCGCGGTCAGCCGTCCTTGGTGCCGATGCCGTACTTCTCGAGCTTGTAGTAGAGGGCGCTGGTCTTGACGCCGAGCAGGCGCGCGGTCTCGGTCTTGACGCCCTTGGCCTTCTCGTAGGCCTTGAGGATGAGCTGGCGCTCGAGGTCGTCGAGGATCTCGGGCAGCGAGAGCTGCTTCGGCACGTCGAGGCGGTCGTCGGCGGCCGCCGGCCCGTGCAGGAACGCCGGCAAGGCACTCACGCCGATCTCGGCGCCCTCGGCGAAGACGAGCGCCTGCTCGATCGCGTTCTCCAGCTCGCGCACGTTGCCGGGCCAGTGGTAGGCCATCAGCCGGCCGAGCGCCGCGTCGGAGACGTTGCGCACCCGCGGGTTCGTCTTCGGTCCGAGCTTGTCGACGAAGTGCTGGGCGAGCAGCGGCACGTCCTCGCGGCGGTCGCGCAGGGACGGCAGCCGGATCGGCACCACGTGCAGCCGGTAGAACAGGTCCTGGCGGAAGCGGCCCGCCGTCACCTCGGCCTCGAGGTCTTTGTTCGTCGCCGACAGCACCCGCACGTCGACCTTGATCGGCGCCTCGCCGCCGACCCGCTCGAACTCGTGCTCCTGCAGCGCGCGCAGGAGCTTGACCTGCATCGCCGGCGGCACGTCGCCGACCTCGTCGAGGAACAGCGTCCCGCCGTCGGCCAGCTCGAACCGCCCGAGCTTCTGCTTGATGGCGCCGGTGAAGGCCCCCTTCTCGTGGCCGAACAGCTCGCTCTCGAGCAGCGTCTCGGTGAGCGCGCCGCAGTTGACCTTGATGAACGGCCCCGCCGCCCGCTTCGACAGCCGGTGGATCGCGCGCGCCACCAGCTCCTTGCCGGTGCCGCTCTCGCCGGCGATGAAGACGGTGATGTCGGAGGCCGCGACCTTCTCGACCGCGCGGTGGACCGCCGCGATCTTGTCGGACGCGCCGACCAGCTCGGTGAAGCGGCCGGCCTGCTCGGCCCGCAGGTACGCGTTCTCGGCCTCGAGCTTGTGGCGCGCCCGCCGCGCGGCCGCCAGCTCGAGCGCGCGCGTGACCTTGAGCTTCACCACCTCGGGCGTGAACGGCTTGGTCAGGAAGTCGAACGCGCCGAGCTTCATCGCCTCGACCGCGGTCTCGACCGTGCCGAAGCCGGTGACGATCATGATCGGCACGTCGGGGTCGAGGGCGCTGATCGCCTTCAGCACGTCGACGCCGGTCAGCCCCTCCATCTTCAGGTCGGAGATGACGAAGTCGACGCCGCGCCGCGCCTTGAACGCCGCGATCCCGGCCGGCCCCGACGCGGCGGTGACCGCCTCGTGGCCGAGCTTCTTCACCGTGTGGGCGAGCCCGTCGCGGATCGTCTCGTTGTCGTCGATGATGAGGACGGTCGCCATCTGCGGCGGCATCGTCCCACGAACCCGGCAGCCCGTCGATCGCGTCTCGCGCCGCGGCCGCGTCC
>DASZXE010000415.1:0-16123 GCA_035546475.1 Kofleriaceae bacterium | reverse complement strand
GCGTCGAGCCAGAGACCGCGCGGCGGCGACGGCAGGCTCGCCAGCAGGCGCAGGCAGCGCTGCGCGAACGAGCCCGGCGGCGCGAGCACGGCGCCGACCTCCCGATCGCTCCACTGCGCGCCCGCGACCGCCGACAGGGTGCGCCGCTCGACGGCGAAGGCGGAGGACGGCGGCGCGGCGGCGGCCAGCACGCGCTCGAGCAGCGGCGAGAGGTCGTGGCGGCGCACGGCGGCGTCGAGCTGGTGCTCCGCCCAGCGGCGCAGGTCGGCGACGGCGACGACGACGCCGTCGAGGATCGGGTGATCGCGGCGGCAGGTCGGACAGGCCAAGAGCCCCTCGAGCAGGTCGACGCCGGCGCGCGTCGACTCGCTGTGCAGGACGAGGCGGACCTCGAGGCGCGCGGCGCCACGGCCGCCGAGGCGGCACGCCGGGCAGATCAGACCGAGCCGCTGCAGGTGCGCCGTCAGCATCGGCGGGCCGCGATCATGGTCAGTTCGCGCCGCAGTCGACCGGGATGTACGACGGCAGTGTGCAGATGCTGATGCGGAACTGGAACGTGCCAGTGAAGGTGCCGCACCAGCGCCGCACGCTGTCGTGGTAGCTCGTGCCCGGCTCGAGCCCGAGGATGATCGGCACCTGGTTGAACTGATCGATCTTGGCGACGTCGCACTCGGTGTCGCCGGTGTTGATCCAGTTGACCTCGAACTCCGTGCCGGCGACGACGCTGATCGACGGCGGACTGGCGACGAGGACGCAGTCATTGCGACAGTCGAGGCGCACGTCGAGCACGGCGGGGAACGCGTCGACCGGCGGTGGGCCTGCATCGACCGGCGCATCGACCGGCGTATCGACCGAAGCATCCACCGCCGGCGCGTCGGCCACGCTCGCGTCGTCGCCGCCGGCGACCGACGCATCTTCGGTCGGATCGCCGTCGGAGCGCGAGCCGCAGGCGGCGGCGAGCAGCGCGACGCCCGCGACCACGCCCGCGTACGCGGCCGTGCGGTGGAACGGGCGGGACGACCGCGGCGGGCTGGCTCGGCTCATCGACGCTGCATCATCGCCAGTCCGCGCCCGCGATCAAGGACGGATCGGGTGCCGCCGGCGCGCCTGCGCCGCGGTCCAGCGCCGCGCGCGCCGACGCCGAGGCGTGGTCACGCCGTCGCCGCGGTGCGGGACCCCGGCCCCGACGCATCCGTGATAGGACGCGGGATGGTCGAAGGCAACGATGGCGCCCCGGCGGTGACCGCGTTCCCGGTGGTCGGCATCGGCGCCTCGGCGGGAGGGCTCGACGCGCTCGAGCAGCTCTTCGCGGCGCTGCCGGCCGACACCGGGATGGCGTTCGTCGTGGTCACCCACTCGCACCCCGGGCGGCCGAGCCTGATGCCCGAGATCCTCGCCCGCAAGACGGCGATGCCGGTGGTCGCCGTCGAGGCGGCGACGCAGCTCGTGCCGGACCGGGTCTACCTGGCGCCGAGCGGCCAGCAGCTCGTCGTCCACGATCAACTGCTCATCCCGCGCGCCGTCGGCGACCACCAGCCGCGCGCGCTGGCCATCGATGCCCTGTTCCGCTCCCTCGCCGCCGAGCGCCGGCAGGCCGCGATCGCCGTCGTGCTGTCGGGCAGCGGCAGCGACGGCACGCTCGGCATCCGCGAGATCAAGGCGGCCGGCGGGCTCGCGATCGCGCAGGACGAGGCGTCCGCCCGCTTTCCGAGCATGCCGCACAACGCGGTCGCGACCGAGCTGGTCGACCACGTGCTCGCGCCCGCCGACATCCCGGCGGCGCTGATCGACCACGCGCGCCAGATCCGGACCGGCCGCCCGGCGCCGGCGCCGACCGAGGACGCGGAGCTCGCGCGGATCTTCAGCCTCGTCGAGCGGGTCGCCGGCCACGACTTCTCCGCCTACAAGCGCAGCACCCTGCGCCGGCGCATCGAGCGGCGGATGAACGTGCACCACCTGGCGACGCTGGGTGACTACGCGACCTTCATCGAGGAGCACCCCGGCGAGGTCGGCGCGCTGTTCCAGGAGCTGCTGATCGGGATCACCTCGTTCTTCCGCGACCCCGAGGCGTTCGACGCCGTCGCGCGCGCGCTGCCGCCCATGCTCGCCGGTCGGCCGGCCGACCTGCCGCTGCGCGTCTGGTGCGCCGGCTGCTCCACCGGCGAGGAGGCGTACTCGATCGCGATCCTGGCCCGCGAGTGCCTCGACTCGTTGCGCCTCGGCGCGCCGGTGCAGATCTTCGCCACCGACCTCGACCCCAAGGCGATCGAGGTCGCGCGCCGGGGCTTCTATCCCGACAGCATCGCCGCCGACGTCTCCGGCGAGCGGCTCGCCCGCTTCTTCACCCACGAGGACGGCGCGTACCAGATCCGAAAGGACCTGCGCGAGATGGTCGTCTTCGCGCCGCACAACGTGGCGTCGGACCCGCCGTTCACCCGCCTCGATCTGCTGGCGTGCCGCAACCTGCTCATCTACCTCGACGCCGGGCTGCAGGCCCGGCTGATGCCGCTGTTCCACTACGCGCTCCGGCCCGGCGGCCTGCTCTTCCTCGGCTCGTCGGAGAGCACCGGCGTCGCCACCGACCTGTTCGACGTCGTCGACAAGAAGTGGAAGCTGTTCCGGCGGCGCCCGCAGGCCGCCGCGTCCTTCACCCCGCGCTTCGTCAGCCCGTCGGCCCCCGACCCGCACCGCGCCATCCGCGTCGCCGCCGCCGCGCGAATCGCCGACCCCGGGGTCAGCACCGCCGCCGAGCGCCTGCTGCTCCAGCACCTGGTGCCGGCGACCGTGGTCGTCCACGCGAGCGGCGAGATCGTCCACATCCACGGACGGACCGGCCCGTACCTCGAGCTGCCGCCGGGGCCGGTCACCAGCCTCAACGTGGTCGCGATGGCGCGGCCCGGGCTCGGCGGCGAGCTGGCGACCGCGCTGCGCGAGGCCGCCCTCACCGACCAGGAGGTGGTCCGCCGCGGCATCCGCCTCGACGTCGAGGGCGGCGGCGAGCCCGAGCGCCTCGACCTGCGCGTCCAGCGGATGGTCGAGCCGGCCGCCTTCCGCGACATGCTGCTGGTCTCCTTCGTCCCCCAGCGCGGCCCCGCGCCGCCGGCCGACGACGGCCCGCCCGAGGCCGGCGAGCGGATCGCGATGCTGGAGCAGGAGGTCCTCCACACCCGGAGCAACCACCAGGCGATCGTCGAGGAGCGCGAGGCCGCCAACGAGGAGCTGAAGTCGACCAACGAGGAGCTGCAGTCGACCAACGAGGAGCTGCAGTCGACCAACGAGGAGCTGGAGACCTCGAAGGAGGAGATGCAGTCGCTCAACGAGGAGCTGCAGACGGTCAACGCCGAGCTGCAGGGCAAGCTCGACGAGCTGTCGCGCGCGAACGACGACCTCCGCAACCTGATGAACGCGACCGACATCGCGACCGTGTTCCTCGACCACGGCCTGCGGATCAAGCGCTACACCGAGCAGGCGAAGAAGGTCATCCCGCTCATCCCCGCGGACGTCGGCCGGCCGATCGGCGACCTGGTGTCGCGCCTCAAGTACGCGGAGCTGATCCCCGACGCCGTCGAGGTCCTGGGGACGCTGGTCTTCAAGGAGACCGAGGTCTGCAACGAGGACGGCCGCTGGTACCTGATCCGGATCCTGCCCTACCGCACGACGGGGAACGTCATCGACGGCCTGGTGATCACGTTCGTCGACGTCAGCCGCGTGCACGGCCTGCAGGAGCGGGCGAGCGCGATCCTCGAGGCGCTGGCGGCGTCGCCGACGTCGGTGTTCGGCCAGGATCGCGAGCTGCGCTACACGTGGGCGTGCAGCCGCGTCCACGGCGTGGCGCCGGCGGAGCTGGTCGGCAAGACCGATCGCGACCTCATCGGCGA
Source organism: Kofleriaceae bacterium (assembly GCA_035546475.1). Lineage (GTDB taxonomy): Bacteria > Myxococcota_A > Polyangia > Haliangiales > Haliangiaceae > UBA2376. The sequence continues at coordinate 12,245 of DASZXE010000415.1, read as the reverse complement.
CCACGCGGCGGCGCTCGAGGCGATCAAGCGGCGCACGCTCGAGACCGGCGAGCCGCGCCGCGAGCGGGTCACGCTCGCCGACCCGTCGATCCGCTACGACGTCTTCGTGCAGGTCCACCGCTCGCGGAACGGCACGATCGACGGCCTGAGCGGGGTCATGACCCAGCTCACGAGCTGACCGCGCCGCGCCCGCAAGCAGCTCGGCTCGGAGGGTTGGCCACAATGCCAACCCTCTCGTCGATCGATCGGCCTCGGGGGTGACCCCGAGCCCGAGCTCCACACGGAGCAACCCCGCGCCGAGCTCCGCTCGGGGCCTCAGAGGCCGCCGGGGCCGCCGGAGCCCTTGTCGGCGACCGGCCGATCGCCGCTCTCGGTGGCGTGATGGCCGCGTTCCGGATCGCTGTCGTCGACGATCACGACCTCCTCCTCCGGCGCCGGGCCCGACTCTGCCGCGTGCTCGGTGAGCGCCTCGGTCCAGTTCTCGCCGCGCTCGGCGCCCTCGAAGGCGTCGCGATCCTCGGCGGCGGCGAGGTCGGGATCGCCCGCGTGCGGCGTGCGCACGCCGTAGAGCTCGCCGGTCTCGCGGCCGGCGGCCTCGGCGGCGTCGAGCGACGCGTCGCTGTCGCGGTGATCGCGCCGCATGCGCTCGGCGGCGTCGGCGGCGTCGGCCTGCGGCTCGACATCGACCGCGAGCGGTCCGACCTCGAGGTCGCCCGACGCGTCGACGAACGGGACCCGATCGTCCTGGCCCGGCGTCCGAGGCCGGTTCTCGACCGCGCGGCGCGGCGTGGCGTGCTGGCCGCGCGTGCGCCGGCGATCCTCACGGTGGGGATGTGCGTTGTGCCTCATGCCCCCAACATGAGCACGCGCGGTGCCAGCACCACGGCGAGGACGGCTCAGCGGACGCGCTTCACGTGCCGACGAAACGGCTCAGGGCTCCCCGTCGGCGCTGCGACCGGGTGCCGCGCCCGGCGCGCGCCGCGGCAGCACGATCGTGAACGTCGTGCCCTTCGCCTCCGTCGAGGCGACCTGGACCTTGCCGCCGTGCGCGCGCACCAGCTCGCGGACGATGAACAGCCCGAGCCCGAGGCCGCGCGACTGATCGCGGCGGTGCCGCGTGCCGCGGAACGGATCGAACAGCGAGGGCAGGAGCGCCGCCGGGATCGCGCCGCGGTTGTGCACCGTCATCGTCACCGCCGCCGGGTCGCGCCCGTCGAGGAGGATGAGGATGCCGGCGTCGACATCGCCGTGCTGGCCCGCGTTGCCGATCAGGTTCGAGAGGATCTGGAGGAGGCGATCGGGATCCCAGGTACCGTCCTGGTCGCCGAGCACGCCGCGCTCGATCCGCCAGTCGGGGTTCGCGGCCTCGAGCTCGGTGATCGCCTGGCCGCACAGGTCGGCGAGGTTGGCGGGCCGCGGCTGGATGTCGATGCCGCCGCCGACCCGCGCCCGCGTGAAGTCGAGGAGCTGGTCGATCATGCGGGTCATCCGCTGGCCGCTGGTGAGGATGCGGCCGAGCGGGCGGACGTTGCGCTCGCCGTCGCCGTCGCGCAGCAGCAAGGTCTGCGCCGCCGTCATGATCGCGCCGAGGGGGTTGCGCAGGTCGTGCGCGAGCACGCCGGCGAACAGCTCGTTGTAGTGGATCGTCTCCTCGAGGCGGGCGATCGCCGTGAACCGCGCGATCACCGACGCGAGGTGGTTCGCGATCGCGCCCGCCAGGTCGATCTCGCCCGCCGGGTAGTCGTGGGCGCGCGGGTGATAGACCATGAACTTGCCGATCAGGCGCCCGCGGCTCACCAGCGGGATGAACGCGAGCGACGCGATCTGCTCGCGGCGCAGCATCGGCGCGTACGGCGCGAGGCCGGCGTCGGCCTGGACGTCGGGCACCAGCACCGGCCGCGGCGCGACGACCTCGCGCGGCCACGGCGAGTGGCCCTCGACGGCGGCGCGGTAGTCGGCGGACAGGCCACGCCAGGCGCGGAACCGCATGACGTCGTGGTCGTCGTAGAGGAGGATCGCGGCGCGGCGGGTGCCGAGCGCGCCCTCGATCGCGTCGAGCGCCGCCTCGAAGACCTCCTCGACCCGCTCGGCGCCGACCGCCGCGTCGGCGAAGCGGTAGAGCTGCTCGGCGCGGGCGCGCGCCTCCGAGTGCTCGCGGTGCAGGCGGCTGTTCTCGATCGCCGACGCCGCGCGGTCGGCCAGCTCCTCGAGCAGCTCGAGGTCGTCGGTGCCGTAGCGCTCGCCGGGGCGGGTGCGGGTGGCGGTCACCGCCCCGATCATGCGGCCGCGCGCGCGCAGCGGCACGCAGAGGACCGCGTGGATCGGGAAGCGCGCGAGGAAGGCCTGGTAGTGCGGCGACGCGCGCCCGGCCAGCGCCGCCGCGTCGGCCGTCGGCACCAGGATGCTCTTGCCGTCGCGCACGACGAGGCCGGTGATGCCCTCGCCGAGCTCGACCGGCGGCAGCCGCGCGTCGCGCAGCGCCTGCTCGGCCTCGGGCAGCGGGTGGTGGGCCGCGACCGTGTGGATGCGGCCGTCGCGCTCGACGAGGGCGATGCCGACCGAACCGCCGAGCGCGAGGCCGAGCTCGCGCACGATCTCCTCGAGGCGCAGGCCGAGCTCGAGATCGGCCTCGACGAACGTGCGCGACGCCCGGCTCAGCACCCCGAGGCGGGTGACGGCGCGGTCGGCGTCGGAGCGCGCGCGCCGCTCCTCGTCGAAGAGGCGCAGCCGCTCGAGCGCCTGGCCGGCGTAGCGCGCGACGAGCTGGAGGAAGCCGCGGTCGTCGTCGCCGATCTCGCGCTCCTCGTCGAACGTCATCGCCAGCGAGCCGATCGTGCGGCCGTGCGAGCCGATCGGCAGGCAGGCGATCCGGTAGGCGCGGCCGGCGGTGACCGCGGTCGCCAGGTGCGGGTACGCCCGCAGCAGCGCCTCCTTCGACGCCAGCCAGATCGGCTCGCCGGTGCGCAGCGTGTCGAGCGCGGGGATGACCGCCTCGCCGCCGTCGAGCGGCAGGTCGTGGAAGCGATCCGGCTCGGCGTAGCCGATCGCGCGGGCGAGGCGCGCGCGCCGGCCGTCGTCGTCGCGCAGCCACAGCGCCGCGCTCGACGCGCCGACCGCGCCGGCGACCCGATCGACCACCGCCGACAGCACCTCCTCCTTGCTGACCGCCTCCGCGATCGCCGCGGCGACGCGCAGCAGGCGCTCGGCGCGATCGGTCGCGGACGCGCGGTTGCGGCGGAGCTGCTCCTCCTTGCGCCGCAGGTCGCGGAGCGCGCCACGCAGCGCCTGCTCGACCTCCTCGCGCTGCGCGATCTCGCGCGCGAGCTGGTGCGCGTGCTGCGCGGACTGCGCCGGCTCGACGGCGTCCGCGCCGGTGCGACCGTCGCTGCCGACGATGTGCGTGTGCCGGGTGCTGACCCGATGGAGCGCGGCGGGCTCGCGGTAGAACCCGGCGAGCGGGTACGCGCACAGGAGCGTGAAGCGCTGGCGGGTCTGGAGGTCGTTCCACAGCTCCTCGAGGCGCAGCGCCGCGTCGTGCGCGCCGCGCTGCCAGAGCAGGTCGACCATCTCGCCGTACGCGCGGCCGCGCCCGCCGGCGCCCGCGCGGGCGAGGACGGCGCCGATCTCGACGTCGAACAGCGACGGGTCCGGCTCGCCGTCGCGGAGGATGCGGGCCAGCGCCTGCTCGGCGTCGAGGAAGGTGAGCTGACCGGAGGCGCACGCGCCGTCGACGTCGAAGCCGGCCGCTTGCAGGCGGGCGCGCACCTGCGCGTGACGCGGTCCGACCGCGATGACCGTGACCTGCTCGCCGGCCGGCAGCCCGTCGCCGACGAAGCCGGCGACCGAGGTCGCCAGCGACTCGTCGTCCTCGTAGAAGTGGACGAGGTGGCGCGCCGCGTCCTTCACCGCCTCCGCCTCGGCCGCTGCCCCGGCCTCCGTCTTCGCCACCGCCTCGCCCGTTGCGGCCGCCGTCGTCGCCGTCATCGTCTCCGCCGTCGCCTCCGCCGTCGCCTCCGTCTCCGCCAGCAGCCCCTGCGCGAGCGGCGGGGGCGGCGGTGACGTCGCGACGTCGATGGTTTCGCTCATCGGAAGGACGCTCCGATCCGGCCCCGAACGGCCGTCGATGCGGTCAACGGTACCTCCACGTCGACGGAGCGCAACCGCGCGGACCGGGCTGGCTACGTGACGGACGCGGTTGCGTGAGGTCCCATACGTTGTTCCCCGACGACGAGGGCGTCAGCGCGGATCCATCGTCTCCGTCGTCGGCCCGGTGCGCTGGCTGGCGACGCCCTCGAGCTTGAACTCGACGCGCCGGTTCGCCGACCGGTGCGCGTTGCTGTCGTTCGGCACGATCGGCCGGGTCTCGCCGTAGCCGACCGCGTCGAGCCGCTCGCCGGCGATCCCCTGCGTGATCAGGTAGCGCCGCACCGACTCCGCGCGCCGCTGCGAGAGGTCCAGGTTGTAGGCGTCGTTGCCGCGGTCGTCGGTGTGGCCCTCGATCGTGATCTTCGGCAGCTCCGGGTGGTTGCGGATGATGCCGGCGACGGCGTCGAGCAGCGGGAACGACCGCGTCTCTATCACCGCCTTGCTGGTCTTGAAGTAGACGACGTCGAGGATCTCGATGCGGCCGTTGTCGAGCACCGCGAGCTGCTTCTCCTTGCAGCCGTGGTTGGCGGCGGTGCCCGGCTCGTCGGGGCAGTTGTCGAGGCGATCGACGATGGTGTCGCCGTCGCGGTCGGCGTCGGGGCAGCCGCGGTTCTCGGGCGGGCCGGCGACGTCGGGGCAGGCGTCGACCGCGTCGAGCAGCCCGTCGGCGTCGTTGTCCTCGGGGCAGCCGTCGTCGTCGGCGTGGCCGTCCTTGTCCTCCGGATCGGTCGGGCACCGATCGACGCGGTCGACGATCCCGTCGCCGTCGGTGTCGGGCTCGTCGGGGCAGCCGTCGTCGTCCTGGTAGCCGTTGGCCGTCTCCGGCTCCAGCGGGCAGCGGTCGGCGGTGTCGGCGATGCCGTCCCTGTCGTTGTCGGGATCGGGCACGCCGTCGCCGTCCTCGAAGCCGTCGCGATCCTCGGGCTCCATCGGCGCGCCGTCGTCGACGTCGAGGACCTGGTCGTGGTCGTTGTCGGGGTCCGGGCAGCCGTCCGCGTCCTCGAAGCCGTCCTTGTCCTCGGGCTCGCGCGGGCAGCGATCGGTCGCGACGAGGCCGTCGTGGTCCCAGTCGATCGGTGCCTCCGGCGTGCCGACGCGGACGCCGGCCAGCGCGCGCCAGTCGGGCGTCCCGTACCCCTCGCGGAGGCCGACGCCGCCGGCGGCGAAGAGCTGCCAGCGATCGACGAGCGTGACCGACGGGCCGCCGACGAGCTCGAGGTGGTTGCGGGAGAACTGCGCGAACGGATCGCTCGCCGAGGTCGCCGCCGACACGGTGGCGGCCAGCTCGAGGCTGCGGATCGGCGCCACCGCGACGCCGCCCCGCGCGCGCAGCTCGTTGTCGACCACGAGGCCGCCGACGCTGGCCTGCCGGCGGAACGCGTAGCCTGCGTCGAGCGCCCAGCGGAAGCGGCCGAGGTGCTGCGAGACGGCGAGGTACGGCGCGAAGCCGACGCCGCCGTCGCCGTGGAAGTCGTCGCCGGACGAGGTCGGCAGCACGATCTCGGGGACGATCGACAGGTCGACGTCCTCGCGCTCCTGCCGGAGGAGGCGCAGCTTGGGGCTGACCCGCAGGTCGCCGAGGCCGAGGCCGTTGACGCCGGGCAGCATGCCGGTGACGCCAGGGACGCTGTCGGCCCGCGTGGTCGCGACGATGAGCGGCGCATCGAGGCCGAGGCCGAGCCGCTCGTGGAAGACGATGCTGGCGCCGAGCTCGCCGCCGGTCCGCTGCTCGACGAGCGAGCCGACCCGCGTGTGGCCGGTGCCGTCGTCCATGTAGACGACGAGCGGATCGTTGGCGGTGCCGAGCCAGAGGTGGACGTCCCAGTCCCACGGGCGGGTCAGGCCGGCGCCCTCGACGCCGAGGATGCCGCCGCGGCCGGTGGCGAGGTCGAAGCGCTCGATGGAGATGTCGCTGCGGCCGGAGGTGACCTGCGCGGGGGCGGCGGGTAGGGCGGCGGTGAGGCCGAGGCCGATGAGCGTCGCCGCCAGCGCGACCGTGCGCCGCCGCCGCCGGCGCGCCCCGCCGCGCGCGAACGCGAACGCGAGGCCGACCGTGACGAGGCCGAGCGGCAGCGCGGCACCGGCTCCGGCGCCTCCGCTGCCGCCGGCGTCGCCGCCTACGGCCGAGACCGAGCAGCCGCCGCCCGACACGCCGAAGCCGTCGTCGAAGCCGTCGTTGTCGTCGTCCGGATCGCACGCATCGCCGAGGCCATCGCCGTCGGTGTCGGTCTGGTCCGGGTTCGCCGTCGTCGGGCAGTTGTCGACGTCGTCGGCGAAGCCGTCGGTGTCCGCGTCGAGCGGGTGATCGTCGGACGGATCGAGCGGGTCGCGCTCGCCGTCCTCGTCGCGGCCGTCGTGGTTCGTGTCCTCGTCGCCGTCGCGCACGCCGCCGTGGTCGCTGTCGGGATCGACCATGCTCGTGTGCGTCGCCGGATCGTGGTCGGGCACGAAGTGGCCGGCGCCGACGTCGGTGTCGAGGTTCGGCTCGGTGACGCCGACCTCGGTGCCGTCGGTGATCCCGTCGCCGTCGCTGTCGGGATCGAGCGGGTCGATCGAGCCGTCGCCGTCGGTGTCGTCGCTCGGGTTGGCCTCGTCGCCGTCGACCACGCCGTCGTCGTCGGAGTCGGCGTCGAGCGGATCGGTGCCGAGCGCCTGCTCCTCGCCGTTCGACAGGCCGTCGTGGTCGTCGTCGCGGTTGGCCTGATCGTCGGCCTTCACGTCCGGATCGAGCTCGCCGGGCTCGACCCGCCCGTCGTGGTTCCAGTCCTCGGCGCCGTCGGTGACGCCGCCGTCGTCGGTGTCGGGATCGAGCGGGCCGGTCGTGGTGGACGGATCGGCGTCCGGCACGAAGTGACCCGCACCGACGTCGGTGTCGGCGTCCGGCGCGGTCACGCCCTCCTCGGTGCCGTCGAAGATCCCGTCGTCGTCGCTGTCGGGATCGAGCGGGTTGATCAGCCCGTCGCCGTCGGTGTCGTCGGTGTAGTTCGACTCGTCGCCGTCGACCACGCCGTCGTCGTCGGAGTCGGCGTTGTGCGGATCGGTCCCGAGCTCCTCCTCGACCGCGTCCGGCAGGCCGTCGTGATCGCTGTCGGGCAGCGGGCTCGCGTCGTCGGCCGGATCCAGCGGATCGCGCTCGCCGGGATCGACCCGGCCGTCGTGGTTCACGTCCTCGGCGCCGTCGGGCACGCCGCCGTGATCGGTGTCGGGCTCGACCGGGCTCGTGTGCGTCGTCGGATCGGCGTCGGGGACGAAGTGGCCGGCGCCGGCGTCGGTGTCGGCGCCGGGCGCGGTCACGCCCGCCTCGGTGCCGTCGAAGAGGCCGTCGTCGTCGCTGTCGGGATCGAGCGGGTTGATCAGCCCGTCGCCGTCGGTGTCGTCGGTGTAGTTCGGCTCGGCGCCGTCGACGACGCCGTCGTCGTCGGAGTCGGCGTCGTCCGGATCGGTGCCGAGCAGGCCCTCCTCCGCGTCGCTGAGGCCGTCGCCGTCGGTGTCGGTCGGGTGCACGGTGTCGTCCGACGGATCGAGCGGGTCGCGCTCGCCGGCCTCGACCGCGCCGTCCTTGTTGGTGTCCTCGGCGCCGTCGGGCACGCCGCCGTGGTCGGTGTCCGCCTCGAGCGGATCGGTGTGCGTCGACGGGTCGGCGTCGGGGACGAAGTGACCGGCGCCGGCGTCGGTGTCGGCGTCCGGGACGGTCACGCCCTCCTCGGTGCCGTCGAACAGGCCGTCGTCGTCGCTGTCGGGATCGAGCGCGTCGACGAGCCCGTCGCCGTCGGGGTCGCCGCCGGGGTCGTGCTCGGCGCCGTCGAGCACGCCGTCGTCGTCCGAGTCGGCGTCGTCGGGATCGGTGCCGAGCTGCACCTCCACGTCGTCGCCGAGGCCGTCGTGGTCGCGGTCGCGCCGCACGTCGATCGTCACCGTCGCGCTGTCGCTGTCGCCGTCGGCGTCGGTGATCGTGTACGTGAACGAGTCGGGGCCGGTGTAGGCCGCGTCGGGCGTGTAGGTCACCGTGCCGTCGCCGTCGGCGACCGCGGTGCCGTGCGGCGGATCGGTGACGGTGACCGCGATCGGCGCGTCGCCGAGGCCGGTGTCGTTGGCCAGCACCGCGATCACGACCGGCGTGTCGGTCGGCGCGTCGGCGCTGTCGTCGATCGCGTCCGGCTGGTCGTCGGCCGGCGTCACCGTGACGTCGACCGTCGCCGTCGACAGCTCGCCGTCGGCGTCGCGGATCGTGTAGTCGAAGGCGTCCGCCCCGTTGTAGTCGGGGTCCGGCGTGTAGGTGATCGTGCCGTTCGCGTCGGCGACCGCGCTGCCGTGGGCCGGATCGGTGACGGCCGCGGTCGTGATCGGCGCGTCGCCGAGGCCGGTGTCGTTGGCGCGCACCGCGATCGCGACGCCGCCGGGCGTGTCCTCGACGACGACGGCGGTGTCGTCGACCGCCACCGGCACGTCGTCGACCGGCGTCACCGTCACGTGGACCGTCGCGGTCGACACCTGGCCGTCGGCGTCGCGCACGGTGTACGTGAACGTGTCGAGCCCGTGGAAGTCCCGGTCGGGCGTGTAGGTGATCGTGCCGTTCGGGTTGAGGTTGACGGTGCCGCCGGCCGGATCGGTCGCCCCCACCGTGACCACCGGCGCGTCGCCGAGGCCGGTGTCGTTGGCCCGCACGTCGAGCACCGTCGAGCCGCTGTCCTCGGCGACGGTGAAGGCGTCGTCGGCCGCCATCGGCGTGTCGTCGACCGGGGTGACCGTGATCGTCACCGTCGCGGTCGAGCTCTGCATCGTCGAGTCGGTGAGCGTGTACGTGAAGCCGTCGGGACCGTGGTAGTCGGCGTCCGGCGTGTACTGGATGCTGCCATTGGCATTGACCATCACCGTCCCGTGCGGCGGATCGGTGGCCGTGGTGACGATCGGCGGGTCGCCGAGGCCGGTGTCGTTGGCCCGCACGTCGAGCGCGGTGCTGCTGTCCTCGGCGACGGTGAACGTGTCGTTGCCCGCGTGCGGCACGTCGGCGTCGCGCACGGTCATCGTCGTGTTGCTGGTCGCGGTGCGCGGCGTGACGCCCGCGCGGTAGTGCAGCGTCGCCGTGTTCGCGTAGGTGCCGTCCATCGTGACGTCGACGGTGAAGCTGACCTGGCCCATCGCGCCGGGCGCGACCGCGCCGAGGTTCCAGGTGACGACGCCGTTGGCGACCGCGCCGCCGCTGGTCGCGCCCGCGAAGGTGGTCCCCGCCGGCACCGGGTCGGTGATGGTGACGTTCACGCCCGAGGCGCCGCCGGTGTTCTGGTAGCCGAGCGTGAACGTGATCGTGTTGCCCGCGACGTTGGCCGGCGCCGCCTTGCTGATCGTCATCACCGGCTGGTTGGCGGCGACCGTGCACGGCGAGTCGAGGACGCTGTCGAGGAAGAGCCGCACGCCGTTGGTCAGCGGGTTCGCCGAGATCGGCGTCGCCGGCACCGCGCCGGTGGTCGCCACGTAGTCGTGGCCGGCCAGGTAGGTGATGCGGCCCTTGGTGAGGTCACCGTCGAGGAAGCCGGTGACCTCGGTGATGCGGGCCGTCAGCGCGACGCCGCTCTGGTTGACGAGCGTGCGCGCGTTGGGGCGGAACGACGAGTTGGCGGCGAGCCCGATCGAGTCGGTCGAGCCGGTGTCGATCGCGAGCGCGCCGTCGTACTGGGTCAGGAAGTCGGCGGGGACGCGGTCGATCGGGTTCGCCGCCCGCAGGCCGTCGTCGACGATGCCGCCGGTCGTGAGGAAGTGGCCGTTCGTGTTGTTCTCGAACGTGGTCGCCGCCTCGCACTGCATGAAGGCGTGGGTCGCCGGGCTGGCCAGCCACGCGCGCACCTCGCGGGCGACCTCGTTCGTCGTCGCCTGGTTCGCGATGTCGTAGTGCATCGACGTCAGGTGGCAGTAGCGGCGGGCGCCGTTCTGGAAGAGCAGGCCGTCGGGGTTGCCGCCGGTGGTGGCGCCGGCGATCTGCGCCTCGGTCAGCAGGTCGACCGAGCCGGCGGCCCAGGCGAGGTTGTTCGAGTCGGGGATGCCGGCGGCGTTGAGGTCGTTGAAGGCGATCGCCTCGTTGCCGTCGAGGAACACGGCGATGTTGGGCGCCGCGGTCATCGTCTTCTGCACGTCGGCGGAGAAGCTGCCGCCGGTGACGTCGTGGACGACGGTGACGGTGTCGCTCGCCAGCCACGCGTTGACGATCGGCAGCGCGGCCGGGCGATCGGCGGCGGCGATGATGAACGGCCCGCCGCGGTAGACGGCCGGCGTCGCGACGGCGGCGCCGCTCTCGAGGTTGCGCACGGTCGCCGCCGCGCCGATCGTGAAGTCGGTGCCCTGATCGGCCTTGCCCGGCAGCACCGTCCACTGCACCGGCACGTCGTTCTGCAGGAGCTTGTAGACGAGGCCGTACGCGCGGAGCATGCCGGCGTCCTGGAAGCCGGTGTCCATCGGGATGATCAGCGTGCCGACGCCGAACTGGGTGACCAGTCCCTCCTCCCGGGTGCCGAGGGCGGGCGTCTCGTCGGCGGGGCCATCGCCGGCGCACGCGGTGACGAGCGCGACGGCGGCCGTCGCGAGCAACGAGGCGAGGCGAGGGCGGATACGCATCGCCCGGATTCTCGACGATCTGCCGGGCTGCGGTGGGGACACGGGTCGGGTTGCGCGCGACCTCGCTCACAAGTCGCGTAGTTGGCGCGCGCGCCGCGACCTCTGGCCGCGGCCGGGCTACCCGCGCGCTACCCAGCGTGACACGCCTGCTGCGAGTTCTTCGTGGGCGATTACCGGCGGCGCGCGGGGACCGGCGCGCGGGCGACGCGATCGACCGCCTCGACGAGCGGGCGGGCCTGCAGCGTGCGCTTGTAGACGTGCAGCGCGCCCGGCAGCTCGCCGGCGAGCGCCTCCTCGCTGACGCGGAGATGCTGGCCGACGGCGAAGACGACGCGATCGGCGAGGCCGCGCTCGACGAGCTCGACGCGCCGCCAGACCGCGGCGCGGCTCCAGTAGCCGAGGACCTCGACGTAGACCGACTCGCCGGTGCCGCCGTGGGTGAAGACGAGGTCGGGCGCGCAGACACCGACGCCGGGCAGGTCGAGCAGCGCGTCGGCGGGCGCGGCGCGCCACGGCGTGTCCAGCTCGGCGACCGCGCGGACCAGCGCGGCGAGCTCCTCGGGCAGCGGCGCCAACTCGGCGGCGATCGCCTTGCCCTCGAGGTGGAACGCGAGCGCCGTGCGCGCCGCGCCCCAGCGGAGGTCGGCGTCCAGGCGCCAGCGGGCGCACGCGCGGATCGCGGGCAGCGCGAGCGCGAGCGCGAGGCCGTAGCGGGTGACGGATTCGAACAGGCTGTAGGGTCCGTCGATCTCGATGCGGTAGCCGCCGCCGGCGCGCGGCGCGATCGTGTGGAGCAGGCGCTGGAACTTGAGCTGGCGGAAGAGGCGGCGATAGTCGTCGGCGGCGGCGCACTCGACCTCGACGGTCACCTTGACGGCGCGGAGGAGGACCGCCTGGGCCTGCGCCTCGTCGTAGGCGGCGACCAGCGCGGCGGGCGCGATCGGCGCGAACGCGATCATCCGGTGGGCGGCGCGCAGATCGGCGTAGAGCGCGGCCTCGACGTCGGCGGCGGTCAGGCCACGGTCGCGCGCGACGTCGGCGAGGACGGCGTCGCGGTCGAGGCGGTCGCCGGGCGGCAGCGCGCGGCGGGCCGCGCTCGCGCGGGCGAAGACGTCGCGGCGCAGCTCCTCCGGCTCGAGCTCGGCGGAGGCCTCGAAGGTGGCGCGGTCCTCGACCAGCTTGGCGAGGCCGGCGGCCAGGCGGGCATCGTCGGCGGCGGCGACCACGGCGGCGCACGCCTCGTCGAAGGCGGCGCGCGGCTGGCCGACGCTGTCGTCGGCGACCGCGATCAGCGCGGCGGCGGTCTCCTCGGCGGCCGCGCGCGTGCGGGCGTCGTGCGGGCGGAGGCGCAGCTCGCCCTTGTGCCGTCGGGCCCGGACGAGGTCCGCGGTGAGCACGCTCGCTCTTAGCGTGGCGGCGCGGGGGCCGTCAACGCGGCGCGGCGACGGCGACGGCGACGGCGGCGCGGTGGCGCGGCGCGGCGCGGCGGCGGC
>DASZXE010000414.1:0-2436 GCA_035546475.1 Kofleriaceae bacterium | reverse complement strand
CCACGGGGTCCGCCCGCCGCGCCTGCCCCCGCCGCCGCGCCGCCGCGCCTGAGCCGAGCGGCGAGCGCCGGGCGGCGATCACCCGCGGCGATCACCCGCGTGCGCGCGGCGGCGACGCATGCGAGAGTGCCCGGCATGGCTAGCCCCAAGGTCATCGCCGTCACCGACGCCAACTTCCAGCAGGAGGTCCTGAAGTCGGACGTCCCCGTCCTCGTCGACTTCTGGGCCGTCTGGTGCGGCCCGTGCAAGCAGATCGCGCCGATCATCGACGCGCTCGCCGACCAGTACGACGGCAAGCTCAAGGTCGGGAAGCTCGACGTCGATCACGACCAGGTCGTCGCCCAGCAGCTCCGCGTCACCTCGATCCCGGCCCTCTTCCTGTTCAAGGGCGGCAAGGTCGTCTGGAACTTCGTCGGCGCGGCGCCGCGCGCGAAGCTCGAGGCCGAGGTCGCCAAGCACCTCTGACCCGCACGCCCGGGCGCCGGCCGGTCAGTCGACGTCGCTGGTGCGGCGGGCGCGGCGGGGCGGCTGGGTCGGTGCGCGCGGCGCCGCCGCGTGGATGATGACCGCGTCGGGGTCCGGCCCCGGCCAGACGGTGGTGCCCGGCACCGGCGGCCCGGCCGCGGCGCGCGGCTCCGGCGCGGCGCCCAGCGTCAGGAGCTGCATGCGCGTGCGTGGATCGACCGCCGCCCACTGCGCGGCGGTCAGGGCGTAACCGGCGAGCTTGACGTCTGCGGCCATGCCTCGAAATTCAGGGAGGCCATCGGCGATGGCAACTTTTCGGCCGGCGCAGGGATCGCCCCCGTGCGGTAGAACCGGGCGATGTCGTCCCGTGGCCTGGCGGCCGCCGTGCTCGTGCTGGCCGCGTGCGGCTGCCGGCTGGGGCCGTCCGCAGCGCCGCCGCTGCCGCGCCCGCCGGCACCGGCACCGGCACCAGCGCCGGTCGTCACCGACGATGGTCCGCCGGTCGGCCGCCTCGACGATCGCGCGCGGCCGGTCGCCGCCTCGATCGAGCTCGAGGTCGATCCGCGCGCCCCCGACGTCGGCGGCCGGGTCACGATCGACGTCGCGATCGGCCGGCCGCTGCGCGTCGTCTGGCTGAACGGGCGCGGGCTCACGATCGCCGCCGCCCGGATCGTCGACGGCGGCCGCACGCAGGTCGCGCGCGTCATCGGCGATCCGCTCGCCGCCGCCGACCACACCGACGGCCAGGGCGAGCTGATCGGCCTCGCCGTCGACCAGCCGCTCCTGCCGGGCGCCGCGCGCGTCGAGATCGACTACCGCGCCGCGTGGGGCAGCGACGGCGGCCTCCTGCACTCGACGGAGATCGGGCCGATGGCGGTCACCGACCTGTCGCCCGACGACGCGCGCAGCGTGATGCCGTGCTTCGACGACCCGCGCTTCAAGCTGCCGTGGACGCTCGCGCTCATCGTCCCCACCGGCATGGCCGCGTTCGCCAACTACCCCGAGCGCGCGCGCCACCCGGTCGACGCCGGCCACGACCGCGTCGAGTTCCAGCCGACCCGGCCCCTGCCCGTCCACCTGCTCGCCTTCACCGTCGGCGCGCTGGTCACGATCGACGGCGGCACCGAGCCGGTCCCGACCCGCGTCATCACCGTCGCCGGCACCGAGGCGGCGATGGCGCACGCCGCCTCCCAGCTCCCCGGGCTGCTGGCCGAGCTGTCGGCCTACGTCGAGGAGCCGGTGCCGTTCCCCAAGCTCGACGTCGTCGCGGTGCCGACCCTGTCGGGCAGCGTCGTCGGCATGGAGAACCCCGGCCTGGTGACGGTGCGCGCCGACAGCCTCGAGGTCGCGGCCGGCGCGCCGCCGTGGGTCGCCGAGGCGGTGACGTCGACGCTCGCCCACGAGCTCTCGCACCTCTGGTTCGGCGATCTCGTCTCGCTCGCCTGGTGGGACGAGTTCTGGCTCAACGAGGGCTTCGCGACCTGGCTGACCGACAAGCTGATGGCCGCGCGCGAGCCGACCTGGTCGCTGGTCGGCCACCCGTTCGCGCCGTGGCTGATGATGGCGCAGGACCCGCCCGGCTCGTCACCGGTGCGCAAGCCGCTGCGGGCGCTCGCCGACTTTCCGCAGATCCTCGACCTCAAGGCGTACGCGCGCGGCGCCGCGGTGGTGGCCACGTTCGAGGCGTGGCTCGGGCCCGCGCGCTTCCGCGACGTCGTCCACGGCTGGATCGCGCAGCACCGGGACGGCAGCGTGACGACCTCGATGCTCGTCGACGCGCTGGCCGCCGCCGCGCCCGCGGATCCGGCCGGCGGCATCGTGGCCGATCGGCCGGCGGTGGCGGCGACGATGGCGGGCCTCGTCGATCACGCCGGCGTGCCGACCGCGCGCTTCGCGCTCCGCTGCGACGCGGGCGGGCCGGCGCGCGTCGACGTCGCGGTCGACCACGGGCCGGCGGCGGCGCCGTGGCCG
>DASZXE010000413.1:0-3192 GCA_035546475.1 Kofleriaceae bacterium | reverse complement strand
TGAAGGCTCGAGGCTGCCACCTCGGGCCTTCGCTCTTTTCGGCTACGGGGCGCGCGTCCTATCGCGCAGCGCCGGCCTGGGCCAGTTCCCGACGGCGGCCGGCCTGTCCAGATTCACGCGGTTCCTGGCGACCACCGACAGCATCGCGCTCATGTGGTGGCACAAGCTCTGGTCTCATCGCACGCGAGTGATCGCGACGGTCGCCAGCGCGACGTTGTTCACGGCCGCCATGATCAGCAGCCAGCACAAGAAGGACAGCGACAAGCCGGCGGTCGAGGCCAAGGAGTAGGAAGCGGAGCGCACCTCCCGCGCGCGAGCACTGCCGCCGGCCCGTGGTTGACGGCGGGCTGATCAGCCTCACGTTGTGACCGCGATGACGCTCACGTTTCGCGACATCCTTGTCGCTCGCGAACTCGGACCGGAGGCATGCAACCGCGCGGCGCTCGCCTTCTCCATACAGCAGGTCGCGCACGCGTCCGTCGGCTCGTGGGTGATGGTCGCGACCGGCACCCCGCCCGCAGGTCACGACCGTGAGGCCTTCGCGAGGCTGCGCCGCGCAGCGCGGGCGGCTGGCCTTGGAGTGATCCGCCTGCTTGCCCGCTGGATGGCAGACGACGGTGGCGAGGCGACGGCGTCCATCGCCTGTGTGCCGGGGGCCGACCTACAAGCCGCCGTGCGCCTGCGCGATGCCTGCGCGGAGAGCGTCACCCTGTTCGCGGGACCGGAGACGGACGGCGCCTTGGCGCTCTTGGCGCGGAATGGCGGGCTCCAGACCGTCGGTCCCGCGGTCGCGGACAACATCATCGCAGCGGTCGCAGGCGCCGCGAAGCCCGGGTGGACGCTGCTCGGCTTCGATTACCCGGCGCAGACCTTCGTGGAGGGGCTCATCGCGACGTCGCATGAGAGCGCGTCTCTGGCTCAAGGAGACGCGAGGTAGCCAGCCCCCGCGTGGAGTGTCCGCAAGGTGTCCGTCGAACCGGAGAAGTCGCTGCAACTCGTGAAGAACAAACGGAAGCGCACGGGAATCGAACCCGCCGTGCTGCCGCTCGCGCGGAGCACCGTCGGCTTTGAAGGCCGAGCCGCGCACCAGCCGCGGATGCGCTTCCGTCGGCGACGGTGGCATGGGGGCCCCGGGCGGGCAAGCGGCGGGCGGCGGAAGCGTCAGCGCTTGCCGGTCGGCTCGTCGGGCGCGTCGTCGCGCTCCACGATGCCCTTGCCGCCCTTGCCGAAGACGGCGCCGCGCGTGCCGGGGTCGTCGAGGGCTTCGTCGGCGCGGTCGACGTCGCTGCGCACCTCCTCCTCCGCGGGCTGGTCGAGGGCCTCGCGGCCCTCGGAGTCCTCGCGGTCGGCCTTCGACCAGTCGCCGCCGTGGTAGACGGGACCGTGGCTGTCGCGCGCGTCGTCGCGCCGACGCTCACCGGCCGGCTCGCGTTCAGCAGCGGTCTTCGATTGCTTCGCGTCGTCGGTCTTCGAGTTCGCCATGCTCGATGCGCGAGCAAGAAGCGCACCGGAAGCGGCGCGGTCGGCGTGACGGCGCGTCGACGGGCGATGCGGCGTCAGCCGGCGAGGAGCGCCGCGCGGGCGGCGTCGCGGCGGGCCGTGCGGGCGGCGGAAGCGACGCGGAGGAGCGGACGGTCGCGCAGCCAGCGGGCGTGCTCGGCGCCGCCGAGGGACGCCCACGCGCCCTCGACGTCGACGACGAAGGCGGTGACGAGCTCGAGGAGCCCGGCGAGCGCGAGGTGCGTCGAGGGAGCGAGCGCGTGGCCGGCGGTCGCGCGGAGGCCGACATCGCGCGTCGCGGCGATCAAGGCGAGGGCGCGCTCGAGGAGCGACGCGTCGAGGCGGTGGCGGCGCGCGACACCGACGAGGTAGCCGAGGAGCGCGGCGTGGACGTGGACGTCCTCGAGGGTGCGGAACGGCTTGAGGTAGTCGGCGTAGCCGTCGCCGGGGAGGACGTCGGCCTCGGCGATGCGGACGTCGTCGAGCATGACCTCGGCGTGCGGGATCTCGGGGACGAACGCGGCCGACGTGGCGGTCAGTCGCACGCCGCGCGCGTCGGCGGCGACGCGCACGGCGCGCAGGCGGTTGCGGCCGGTCTCGTCGTGGCCGGTCGAGGCGATGACGAGGAGCTCGGCGGCCGACGAGGCGGCGGTCGACCAGTGCTTGCGGCCGGTGAGGCGGTAGCCACCGGCGCCGTCGGCGACGAGCGCCGTGCGGATGGCGCGCGGGTGGGCGCCGCCTTCCTCGGTCGCGCAGAGGGAGGTCAGGCGGCCGCGCGCCTCGGGCACGAGCGCCTGCAAGGCCTCGGTGTAACCGGCGGCGAAGGCGAAGCCGAGGCGATCGGCGGCGGCGCCGCCGAGGAGCGCGCGGTCGATCGTCGTCGGGGCCGCGCGCAGGTCGGCGGTGGCGGCCCACCAACTCGCGAGCTCCTCGAGCGCCAGCGGGGCAGGGGCGGCGAGCAGCGCGGCGAGGAGGTCCGTCACGCGGCGAGGCTTTCACCCGGCCGCGCGCGCCGCAACTTGCTCCACCTTTCACACGCTCCATGCGCAGGCGCGCCGCGCGGGGGACCACCCCGCGGGGCGGGGGCATCCGAAGAGGGCGCAGGCGCGGCGGCGGGCGTGAGGCATACTTGGAGGATGGACGGCCGGCCGCGCCGACGAGCCCAGCACGGGTGGACGGCCTGGGCGATCGCCGTCGGGGTCAACCTGCTGGCGTGGCGGGTGCTCGACGAGGTCTACCTGCGCTCGCCGGCGCCGCCCCCGAGGTGGCCGTGGTCGACGCGCATGGCCGTCGCGAACGCGCCGGTCCCCGCGCCCCCTGCCGTCCAGGATCTCGAGCCCACCGCGATCGTGCTGGTCGACGATCCGGTGCCGGCGCTGACGCTCGAGGCGATCCTCGGCCCCGAGGACGCCGCGCGCTTCGGCCAGGGTCGGCTGCGGCCGCACGGCGCCGAGCTGCCGGGCGCGCGTCCCGCGGATCGCGGCGGTGGCGCCGCCGGCGGCGTGGCCACCTGGACGGAGCGACGCGACCGCGCGACCGACGCCGCGCTGCGATCGCAGCTCTGGTCGTCCGACGAGGCGTATCGCACGCCGCGCGCCGACGACGGCCGCGTCGCGTCGACGCCGGAGGCGGTCACGCGGCGCGCCGATCAGACGTACGGTGACCGCGAGCCTCGGCCGCGCGCGCGCGACG
>DASZXE010000412.1:0-7423 GCA_035546475.1 Kofleriaceae bacterium | reverse complement strand
GCAGCTTCGGCGTCGCCTCGAGCTCGCTCGCCGTCTGGCGCGTGTGGCAGCAGGACCTCGCCGACGGCTGCTGGAACGGCCGCGCGGGCGCCGCCGCCGACGCGCCGCGGCTCTTCTACGGCGGCACGCAGGCGCTCGGCGACGATCCGACCCGCCGCGGCCTCGCCGACGCGATCGCCGGCTACCTCCGCAGCGCGCGCAACGCGACGCCGTTCACCGTCGTCGACGTGCTGCCGCTGCTCGACGCGATCGCCACCGGCGGCGGCGCGTCCGCGGCCGGCCTGTGCGGCGCCGGCCCCGGCCAGCCCGGCACGCTGGTGCCGCCCACCGACGCGACCGGCTTCGATCAGGTGCCACCGATCGTCACCGTCACCCCCGCCGAGGGCGCGGTCGTGCGCGGCACCGTGCTCGTGTCGGCGACGGCGACCGACAACCTCGACGTCCGGCCGACGCTCGTCATCACCGCGCCCGCCGCGCTCGCCGGCCAGGACCTCGACGGCGATCCGACCGACGCCGACGTCCGCGCGACGCTCGACACCGTCGCGGCCGTCGGCGGCGAGGGCCCGATCACGATCCGCTTCGAGTCCGAGGACGACGCCGGCCAGCTCGGCACCGCGGCTCGCACGCTCGTCGTCGACAACGTCGCGCCGCAGCTCGCGATCGCGGGCGTCGACGAGGGCGAGTCGGTGCCGCCGCCGCGCGTCCTCACCTACACGGCCAGCGACAGCCACCTCGCCGGCGTCTCCGCGCTGCTCGACGGCGCGCCGTTCGCCTCGGGCGCGGCGGTGACCGCGGCCGGCGTGCACACGCTCGCGCTCGCCGCCAGCGACACCGCCGGCAACCAGGCCACCGCGACGCGCACGTTCCGCATCGACGGCGCCGCGCCGGTCATCACGATCACCGGCGTCACCGACGGCGCCTTCTACCCGCCGCCGGTCACGGTCGGCGTCACCGCCGACGACGTCGATCTCGCGAACGTGCTGTCGCTCGTCGACGGCGCGCCGTTCGCCGGCAGCACCATCGTCGACGCCGAGGGCCACCACGCCGTCGACGTGACGGCGTCCGACCACGCCGGCAACACCGCCGAGGCGCACCTCGGCTTCACGATCGACGGCACCGCGCCCGACGTGACCATCGCCGGCATCGCCGCGCAGGGGGTCTACGCGCCGCCGCGCACGATCACCTTCGACGCCACCGACGCGCACCTCGCCACCGTCACCGCCACCCTCGACGGTCAGCCGTTCGCGTCGGGCGCCGCGGTCGCCGCCGAGGGCGATCACACGCTCGTGGTCACCGCCCGCGATCGCGCCGGCAACCAGACGATCGTGTCGCGGGCGTTCACGATCGACGGCGCGCCGCCCCTGGTCACCGTCGGCGGCGTCGCCGAGCAGGGCTTCCACGCGCCGCCGGTGACGATCACCTTCGCGGCGCTCGATCCGCACCTCGTGTCGGCGACGGCGACGCTCGACGGCATGCCGCTCGCCACCGGCACCAGCGTCTCGGCCGAGGGCGCCCACGATCTCGACGTCGTCGCGGTCGACGCCGCCGGCAACCGGACCGAGGTCACGCGGCACTTCACCCTCGACGGCACGCGCCCGACCGTCTCGATCGTGCCCGCGCTGCAGGACGGTGGCTTCTACCCGCGCCAGGCGCACGTCCGCTTCGCGGCGATGGACGCGAACCTCCTGTCGGTGAGCGCCACCCTCGACGGCGCGCCGTTCGCCGACAACGGCGCGATCGACACCGACGGCCCGCACACGCTGGTCGTCGGCGCCGTCGACAAGGCGGGCAACAACGCCTCGCTGTCGCGCGCCTTCACCATCGACGGCACGCCGCCGACCGTCACCTTCGCGGGCGTCGACGCCGGCGGCTTCTACCGGCCGGGCGTGCGCCCCACCTTCTCCGTCGTCGACACCAACCTCGCCACGGTCACCGCCACCCTCGACGGCGCGCCGTTCGCATCCGGCGATCCGGTGGTCGGCGCCGACGGCCTGCGCACCCTCGCCGTGACCGCCCTCGACCGCGCCGGCAACACGACGTCGGCGAGCATCGCCTTCACGATCGACGGCACGCCGCCGGTCGTCGCGATCGTCCCCGACCTGGCGGCCGGCGGCTTCTACCCGCGGCAGGCGCACGTGCGCTTCACCGGCACCGACGCCAACCTCGTCTCGACCACCGCCACCCTCGACGGCGCCCCGTTCGCCGACAACGGCGCGATCGACGCCGACGGCAGCCACACGCTGGCGGTCACGGCCGTCGACAAGGCGGGTAACGACGCGAGCCTGTCGCGCACGTTCACGATCGACGGGACGCCGCCGACGGTCAGCTTCGGCGTCGTCGAGGACGCCCACTTCTACCAGCCCGGCGTGCGGCCCACCTTCGCGGCCGCCGACTCGAACCTGGCCTCGACGACCGCCACGCTCGACGGCGCGCCGTTCGCCTCGGGCGATCCGGTGGTCGGCGCCGACGGCCTGCGCACGCTCGCCGTGACCGCCGTCGATCGCGCCGGCAACACGACCTCGGCGAGCATCGCCTTCACGATCGACGGCACCGCCCCGGCCGTCACCGTCGGTGGCATCGTCGACGGCGGCGCCTACCGCTCGCCGCGGCAGGTCGACTACGGCGCCACCGACGTCAACCTCTCCAGCGTCGCCGCCACGCTCACCACGAGCGACGGCCAGACGCGCCCGTTCGCGTCGGGCGCCTCCGCCCTCGCCGCCGACGCCGGGGCGTGCACGCTCCGCGTCACCGCCGCCGACCGCGCCGGCAACCAGACGGTGCGCGCCGTCTCGTTCGTCATCGACGACGCGGCGCCGGTGATCGCGATCGGCAACGTCGCCGAGGGCGGCTACTACCAGGCTGCCGCGCCGACCTTCGGCGCCACCGACGCGACGCTCGCGACCGTGGCGGCCACGCTCGACGGCGCACCGTTCGTCTCCGGCACCGACGTCGCCGCCGAGGGCCCGCACACCCTGGTGGTGACTGCCGCCGACCGGGCTGGCAATGGCTCGACTGCCACCGTCCACTTCACGGTCGATCGCACACCGCCGGTGCTCGCGCTCGGGCCATCCGGGCTCATCAGCCAGGGCGGCGTGCTGTGGACGGTCGTGCCATCGCCAGACCTCGCCGTCGACGCGACCGACGCCAACCTGCTCGACGTCCGCGCGCTCCAGGCCGGCGCGGTCATCGCCACCGACGCGGACGGCGCCGCGCCGTGGCACCTGGTCATCCCCGCGCCGCTCATCCCGGCGGCGAACGACGTCACGATCGATCTGGTCGCGCGCGATCGGGCCGGCAACACCACGACGATCAGCCCCCGTTTCCGTTACGATGCGGCTCCGCCCGTCGTGTCGATGCAGCCCACCACCGTCCTCAGCGAGCGCGGCGACATCGTCACCTTCACGGCGTCGATCGATCCGCAGGACTACCGGGTCAATCACGCGCACGCCGGCGCGGCGGTGACGCTCGGCCCCGCGACCGCGTGCGCCACCGGCGGCGCCAGTCCGGCGCCGCGCGTCAGCAAGTACGCCTACCTGCTCGACGCGTCGATGCCGCCGTACGTCACCGAGACCAACCCGGCCAATCCGTTCACCTGGAAGTTCGTCACCAGCGACGACGGCATCGGCCTCGATCCGTCGACGGTCGCCTACCGCGTGCGCGACGTGGCCGCCGACCAGATCGTCCTCGACTGGACGCCGCTGTCGACGCAGATCCCCGGCTCGTACAGCGTGACGCTCCATCGCAACGGCGGCGCCCAGCCGTCGATCGCCCTGCTCGGCAGCAAGGCGGGGCTGTTCGAGCTGCAGGTCCGCAGCCGCGACCTCGCCGGCCGCGAGCAGGTCGTCACCCGCTGCTGGGATCACGACCCGCTGGCGGCGCCGCTCAAGATCGACGCCGCCGGGGTCGCGACCGCCGGCCCGTCCGGCTCCGGCAAGTACGCGCTCGCCGACCTGCACCTCGAGGACACCACGACACCGATCGATCCGGTCGGCGCACAGGTGCTGAGCGATCCGGCCGGCAGCCCGTTCGGCACCGGCCTGATGCAGTTCCCCGTCTACAACGCCACGACCGAGCCGGTCTATCTGACGATCGACCTCACCCGTCCGGCGGCGACCTACTCGAAGGTGACGGTGCTCAACCGGCGCACGATCGACACCGACGCCGGCACCGCCGATTGCGGGCCCGCGACCGACGAGTTCGGCGACCCGCTGCCTCCCGACACGACGCTGCCGTACTGCATCGTCGGCGTGCCTGCGGCCCAGGCCGGCACGACGACGCCGCTCGAGAGCGACAGCACGAACCCGGCCTACGGCGTGCGCGTCTGGGAGCAGGTCAGTGCCGCGAGCTTCGTGGAGCTGACGGCGAACTGCCCTGCGCCCGGCTGCAACCAGACGTCGCCGCCCGGCAAGGTGCGCCTGACGGTCCGCCTGCCGCCGCGCCCGGTGTCGCCGTTCGGCGACCCGCTGCCCGCGCGCAAGTTCTGGGTCATGCCGGTGGTCCAGTCGATCACGGCCCTGCGCCCCGACGCGACCGGCCCCTGGTCGGAGTTCCTCGCCGGCGGCGTCACCGTGACCGGCGACGCCATCGCGCCGACGCTCAAGCGTTGCTCGCTGGCCCTGTCCTCGACGACCGGCCACTGGCGCTGCACCGCCAAGCGCACCGTCACCACCTTCAACGCCCTCAAATCCGCCACCTTCGTGCTCGACGAAATCACCTCCGTCGCCTCGGTGTCGCTGGACGGTACAAGCCTCGGCGCGCCGCCCTACATGGCGAGTCCCACTCTACGACTGGCAAACTATCCAGACTGGTCGACGACCGAACCCAGCGGGCTGTGAGCCGAGGTATTCCATGCAGCGTCTTTCACTGATCGCATGTCTGCTCGTCGGCGCGCTGGGTGGCGCCCTCATCGTGGTCGCGTGCAGCGATGACTCGCCGGGCGATGCCGACGCATCCACCTGCGACTGTCCAGCGTCAGAGCCGCCGCTCGCAGGTCGCATCGTCCACCTGCATAGCCCGGCCGGCGAGATACCGGCAAACGGCATGGGCAACGCCGCCCAGGGCTGTCCCACCAACGCGGTCCTGCTTGGGGGCGGCTGCCATTTGACGAATCACAACATCAACGTGTTCCTCAACGAATCAGGCATCGCCGCTGTCGGGGACCCCGCGTACGATTGCCAGTGGAAGTCGATGAGCAACCTCCCCGAGACCGGCGTGGCAGATGCGATCTGCCTCATGCCCGCGGAGTGATGCACAGATGAACAGGCTCGTTCCGCTCACGGCAGTGCTCTCTGTGGCACTCGCCTCGTGTGCCTCGAAGGCGCGCGCTGCCTTCACCAGGCGAAGTGACCAGATCGATCGCGCGAGTTGGGAACGGGTGTGCGGGCCCTTCGACCACGAACTCGCGGATCCCGGCGACCGCGACGCGCGGACCACCGTCTTCGCCCGGCAGAAGGTCGTTCCCGAACCGCACATGCCACCGAACTACGTGTGCAGCTTCGACAACAGCGCGGCGCAGAAGCGGATCGATGGCATTCATTTCGACGTCTCGTCCACGTCGCCAAGCGAGCTCGTCGATGCGCATGTGCCTGTTCGCGATCTGGCGAGAGATCTCGTCCCCGAGGCCGTATGGCCCTACGCTCTCATCGTGGCGGAGTCGCCCGAGACGACGCACGTCGACGCGTACCATTTCGCGATCGAAGGCGGCTTTCGCGAGGTCGACGGACTTCGCGTGATGTGGCAACTGACGATTCGGTCAAAAAAGTGACCGAGACGAGCAACCGACTGCGGCGGCGGTCGATAGGGGCGGGCAAGAGGAGGCCCCCCCATGCCCCGGTTGCCCGCGCAGTCACGTTCGTCCACCTCGATCACTCACGACGATACCGCTGCATCGCCGACAGTCGGCAAGCGCTCGATGACGGCGGCGTTGCCGCGCCCGGCCGGTAGCGCGCCGGCTGCGACAGACGCCTCTCGTGCCCAGCCGGCGCCCGCGGTGACAACGGCGGTCGCCAGCAGCGATCCCTTCGCCCAGATCCTCGGCCCGCCATACCTGGGCGGAAGAGCCACCGGCGACGACGCGGCCGAGCCCAGTGCGATCATCCAGCGCAAGGCCGCGGCGGTCCTGCGCCTGCGTCTGAGCCTGCAGGCCGGCTCCACGTCGGCCGAACAGGCCGCGGTCGCTGTCGCGGCGGCACTGTCGGAGGCCGACGCAGCAGCAAGAGACCTCGCCGCCCTCGCGCCGTCACCCGGCCAGAGCGGCCCCGATGGAGCTACCGACACGCACTACGCGCAGCTCAATCGGGAATCGGCGGTCCATGCGCTCGACGCGCTCACCGCGGACACTCTCGTGGTCGTCCGCGCGCTGCAGGACCCCGCGCAGCAGGTCGTGCTCGCGCGCGCTCTCGATGCTCTCAGCCGCTCGGCGGCACCGCTCGGTTGGGTACGTCCATACAATCTCGAAGAGGCTCAGGCGCGGCGTTATGACCTCATGCCCTGCCCGGCCGACGATGTGGCGAGCCCGCGTGCATGCGAGCTGTCCGGCGCGGAGCGCGATCGACGTATCGACGTCGTCATGCAGCGCATGAACGCCGTGGTCATGATGTTCGAGACAGGTTGCCAGAAGCAGCTCGCCGCCATCCAGCAGGCGATCGACCGCGACGAGCACTTCGCCCAGGCCATGGCGGAGCTGGCGATCGGCACCTTGCTCACCGGCCTCGGGGGCCCCGTGGAAGAGGCTGCGCTCGGCGTGCAGCGATCGGTGACCAGGGCCGCAACGGGCACCGCCGCTTCGGTGAACGCGGCGGCGAGGAGCGTCACGAGCGGAGGCGCGGAGACGCTCAACGGCTTCGTGGCCGAGTTCGGCAAGCAAGCCAAGAAGGCAGTCGCCAAGGAGCTGGCGGCGGCGCTCAAGGGCTCTGACGCGCCGGATCCGCGGCGGAGGACCATCAATGCCTTGCAAGTTCTCCGGGCGACGCTGACCTCGCAGATCACTGCGTCGAAAGAAGGACTTGCGCACCTCGACGACCAGCAGTTGCTCACGCTCGACGCACATCTCCAGCAGTACGAGTCGACGGATCTCGAGGCGGTCGTCGCCACCTACGCCAGGAACTACCTGGAGCAGGTGGCGCCGATCGGGATCGAGCGGCCGGACTCGGAGCATGTCGTCGGCGATGACTCGCAGGTGATCGTGCGCAAGGCGGTGGGGCGGGCGGTGAAGATCGAGATGCCGATGGGCGGAATCAGGCTGGCGCTCGTCGAGGAGGTGAGCGACCGCGTGCCGGCGCTCCGGCGCGCCGAGCGGCGGGCGCTGGTGACGGCGGACCGGCTCGTCGACGACCAGGCGGACACGCTGATCGCGGGCTCGCAGTACCGCGTGCAGCAGGAGGCGTGGGTCGCCGAGCCGGACGTCGAGCTGCACTTCGTCCGC
>DASZXE010000411.1:0-5296 GCA_035546475.1 Kofleriaceae bacterium | reverse complement strand
TCCATGCGCGCCGCCGCGCGCCATTGTCGCGCGCCTTGCCGGCGCGGTGAGCAATGAGCGCATACATCGGCGCGGCCCCGCGCTGCGCCAAGGCGTTCGCGCTCGCTAGATGCTCGATGAGGTACTTCGCGGGATATGCATCGCCGACCGGCCCAGGATGAAGTCTCTCGAGAGCCGCTCGTGCGGCCTCGATCGCCTCGATGATTGTCATCCACGCGGGGAGCTTCTCACCAACCTCGAGCGCTACCTGTATCGCCTCGAGGTACTGTCTGGCGCGCGGCGGGATGTCGTCTTCCTCAGCGCTGGTTGGTCCGTCCGCGTTGCCAGCGGTCGAGGGGCGGGGCGCTTGTTTCATACGACGGCGGGATTTGGTGCGGCGCCGCTGAGCCAGTCGTTGATGTACGTCGTGATCTCTTCGGCCGCAGCTTCCGCGTCAGGGAGCGCCATCCATGCGCTTTGAATCAGCCCCTCGGCGAGCAAGTCGCTGTGATCCCCGGTTGGCGCGGTCGGGTACTTCAGCAGGATCTGCGCGACCATCGTCTGCACGTGCTGCGGGAACGTCCGGTGCGCGAACTTCGGGTCGATGTTGATGATCCCCACGCCGTTGCCGTAGTCATGGATCCCTAGGGCGACCCGGTTGGAACCAGCGCACCAGTCCCAGTAGTCGTGAATTTCCTGGCGATGGTTGGCGGTACTGAGGACCGGGCAACGCTTCGGTAGCATCCGTCTTCCCTATCACAGCCCCCCGACAGCCCCAGCGGGCGGCCGTCGGAGCTACCCTCGCTGCCACGTGGCTGCCACGCGGAACGAGGAAGCCCCGCATCAGGCGGGACCAGTCGGGATGAACGCCCCACGCAAGCCCGCGTGGTCATTGCAGGCGCGCGAAATGGTTTAGGTTTCGGCGGCGTGCGTGAGGGGTTCAAATCCCGTTGGGGTCGCCCACCTTCCCCGCGATGTCGCCCCCTGGCGGGGCGTAGCAAGCGCGTTCGAGAACGACCGGGTTCGTCGAGACGACCTCCTCGATCACCGCGCTCTCGAACATCGTGTGCCGGAGGCTGGTCACCTGCCGCATCGTCCGCGGCGCGAGCCGCCCTCGTCGAGCATCTGGACCACGAGGTCACGGACGTGCGGCGGCCGCATCGCATCCATGAGCATCGAGCCGAGGGCCGGCAGCGCGCGGAGCCGGAGCCGCGCTTCGTCGTCGGCCCCGCTCGCGACGCCGCGCCGGCGCCGCGCCGCGATCCACATCGGCGTAGCTCTTGTCGGTCGGCGGGCCCGCGCTCGCGCCGGGTGCGCGCCGCTCGTCGATCGTCCGCTGCGCCGCCTCGGCGTGGCGCGTGGCCTTGCGCTCGTCGCCGATCGCGAACGGCGTCGGCTTCGAGATCCACTTGCCAGTGTCGTCCTCGAGCCGGCACCACAGCTTCCCGCCGCGCGCCTAGATGCTCGCCATGGGTCACCGACCTCCTTTCCGCTTGCGGGCCGAGAGCGCGTCGGTGCTCCTGCAAGGTGTCAGGCCGACGGCTCGAGCCGGGCCTCCCGTTCGAGCAGCGCGTCCACGTCGGGCGTGGACTCCAGCGCGGGCGCGGGTGGCGGCTCGTTGCCGGTGGAAGCAGACGCGTAGGTCGCGAGGCTCGGAGGCACCACCATGTAGAGCGTGAGCGACAAGAAGTAGATGCTCGACGGCCCCATCATCTGGTCACGTCGAGCAGCCCGTGAGCCATTCGGTTGCGGCACGTTGGCGCCGGATCTCTCGACGAGCAGTCCGCGGATCTCGAAGAGCAGCGCGTCGAGCCAGCCGAGGTCTCGTTCGTCCCGCTTCGCCGGGTTGTCCGACAGCAGCGACGGGCGCTACGTCTGCAGGTGGTGCGAGGTGAACTGGTCGATCAGCAGCTCGTCGAGCGTCCGAGTCACGTTCGCGATCGAGACCGGCTTGACCAGGTGGGCGTCGAAGCCGGCGGCGCGCGACCGCTCGCGATCGTTGGTCTGTCCGTAGCCGGTCAACGCGATGAGCTTCACGCCCGGCAACCGTGCGCGGAGGTGCTGCGCGAGCTCGTATCCGTCCATCACCGGCAGGCCGATGTCGAGCAGCGCGGCGTCGGGCCGGAACGAGGCCAGCTCGGCGAGCGCGTCGGGACCGCTGTGCGCTACCCGCACCTCGTGGCCGAAGGTGGCGAGCACCTCCGCGAGGAGCATCGCGGCGTCGACGTTGTCGTCGACGACCAGGAGCCTGGCGACCGCGGTCGGCTTGCTCGCCTTCGCCGGGGCAGGCGGCGCCGGGCTGTCGCCGACCACCGCCGACGACAGCGGCAACTCGACGATGAACGTGCTCCCGTGCCCGCGGCCGCGACTGGCTGCGCGCACGGTGCCGCCGTGCCGTTCGACGAGGCTGCGCACGATCGCGAGCCCGAGCCCGAGGCCGCCGGCCGAGCGATCGATCCCCTGCGGCACCTGGACGAACTGATCGAAGACGCGGTCGAGATACGCGGCGTCGATGCCGATGCCCTCGTCGACGACGACCAGCCGCACGCTGTATCCGTCGCGCGCGGCGCGGACGGAGATCGCGGAGTCCGGGTCGGAGTACTTCGCCGCGTTGGTGACCAGGTTCGAGACGATCTGCGCGAGCCTCGCCGGATCACCGTCGATCACGAGCCCGTGGTCCGGAACGTCGACGGTCAGCCGGTTGCGGCGTCGCTCGAGCAGGGGCCGCGTCATCTCCAGCGCTCGCGTGACGACCGACGAGAGCTCGACCGGTTCCTTGCGGAGCTCGATCTTGCCGCTGGTGATGCGCGAGACGTCGAGCAGGTCGTCGACCAGGCGCAGCACGTGCGCCACCTGGCGTTCGAGGACGTCCTGCGCGCGCGAGCTCACGCCCTCCATCCGCAACATCTGCAACGCGGTGACGATCGGCGCGAGCGGGTTGCGCAGCTCGTGCCCCAGCATCGCGAGGAACTCGTCCTTCACCCGCGTCGCTCGCTCCGCGTCGGCCCGCGCGCCGTCGAGCGCGCGGGTCAGCGCCGCGGCCCGCTCGGCGTTCTGGCGCTCGATCGCGAGCTCGCCGGCCGCGACCGACAGCGCGGTCTCGGATCCCAGGATCGTCGCGACGATGCGCGCCATCATCGCGAGGGCGGCGCGCACCTCGGCGCGCGGCGACGCCATGCCGACCAGGACGAAGACGATGCCGTCGAACGCGTAGGCACACGCCGGGCGTTCCGACGTCCGGTCGGGAAAGGCGACCACGCCTTGCTCGACCTCCGGCCGGACGCACCGCGCGAGCAGCTCTCGCCAGCCGTGCATCGCGGGCGGCATCGCGAAGCCCGGCGCCGGGATCAGCTTCGATCGGCGTCCCGGGTCGGGAACGAACACGAGCACGGCCTCGACGCCGAACGCGACCGCCAGGGATCGCGCCACGTGCTCGCGCTGGCGCGCTTCGGTGAGCGCGTCGAGCAGGCCGAGCACCTCACGAGGGTCCATGCCTAGTGCGGCAGGGCCAGCACCACCGCCGTGCAGTTGTGGAAGCCGCCGAACTGGCCATCGGCCCGCGCGATCTGCCCGTAGGTGTTGCACCCGACGAGCTCGCTGCCGCCGAGCGCGGCACGGACCGCGTCCAGCTCGAACCCGAACACGTCCCCGAGCCGCAGCCGCGTCGCGACGCAGTCGAAGAACAAGGCCGCCGCGGGGCGATCGCCATGCAGCGCCCGCACCGCGGAGCGCGCCGCGGTGGCGGCCGCGTCCGCCGCCGACGTCGACGACGTCCTCATGATGTGCACCGTGGCGCCCGCAGGGATCTCGGCCGCGCACGTCACCGAGCCGTCGGCGTCGATCGCCAGCGGGACCCGCAACCGGTGGCCGTTCGCCGTCTCGATCCCGAGGATGTTGTGGAGGAAGAACGGCAAGGGATCCTGGCGGTCGAGCCGCTGCTTGGTCGCCTCCGCGTGCTGCTCGAACACGTCGGCCGCCGGGTATCCATCGAGCGTCACGATCCGCGCGCCCTCGATGCTGGTCACGCGGTAGCCCTCGCTCGCGGGCTCCCAGCCGTGCTGGACGCCGATGCCGAGCGGCTTCTGGGACAGGATCTCGAGCGCCACCACGGCGTCGCTGAGCACGCGGGTACCGTGGAACACGTGCGTCTTCGAGAACTTCGCGTCGTCGCCGGCGCCGCCGCCGGCGAACTCGTAGGTGCCCGACGTCGCGACGGTCAACTGCTCGATCAGATCGTCGGCGTGCCCCGCGAGCGCGTCGGTCATGACGAGCGCGGTGCGATGCGGGTAATCGCTGCTCTGCAACCCCTTGAACATCGACACGACCTCGCGCGCCGCGGCCGCCGGGTCCTTGCTCACGCTGGTACCGACGCCGGCGGCGAAGCGCATCGTCGAGGAGCGGATCGCGAGCGCGCAGGCGGATCCTTCCGCGCGGTTCTTGCTCGTGAACTCGCCCGCCGAGGACGAGCCGACCAGGACTCCCGGCTGACAGGTCTCCCGCAGCGCATGGAGGAGCGACACGTGGTCGTAGCGCGCCGAGGCGAACACCACGACCGCGTCCGGACGCTGATCGTCGAGCTGGCGCCGGATCTGCTGGCCGAGATCCTGCCCGGCAACGCTGCTGTCCTCGGCGGTCGTGAATACGGCGGCGGTCTGCGTCATCGAGCCCTCCTGAACCGACGAGCGCGTTGCAAGAAAGACGCCCACGCCTGTCGGCTCGAGCGCCTCGCACCGGCGTCGCGTCGGGGCTTCTGGTGTGCGCCTGGCGCGCAGCGTGGCGCCAGCGCTCCGCCGACGCGCGCCGAGCAGGCCGCGCGCAGGCCGCGACGGCGCGGAAGAGCTACGAGCGGCGAGAGGTCTCGATCGCTCACATGGTTGCCGAGAATGCGTGCTTGACCCGCGTACGACGAGCCGGGGATCGAACGTGCACGTGCCGATCGATCGCGATCGTTTCCTCGGCACCCTGTCGGTTCTTCGGGACGACGGCCGGCGCCGGCCGCCTCCGCGAGGTGGACGCCGGCCGAGACCGGCGAGTGGCCCGAGCGGCGGGCGAGCGCGTACGCGTCGTCGTCGTGCATGGCGTCGATGAGGAGGTCGGCGCCGGCGGCCAGCGCGAACGCCTCCGGCCTCGGCCAGTCCGCCTGCGGGCAGTCGACGTCGGACAGCACGGTGACCACCTTGCCGTCGGCCCTGATGCCGGAAGCCGATGGTCCACATGTTCCGTGCGGCACCACCGCGGTCGAAGCCGTCGACCATCAGCTCGCCGCCGGGGACGAAGACCTCGATCTTGACGCCAGCGGCCAGGCTCTCGAGGCCAT